>NZ_JBXWSM010000115.1:0-6429 GCF_059613405.1 Ruegeria sp. BHSA118 | reverse complement strand
TGTTCAGGAAAAGCAGGATCGTGTGACCGAACTTGAAGAGGCGCTGGAAGACGCTGGTGGCACCGACCCAGACATCGAGGCAGCGCTTGAGGAAGCAAACAACGATCTGCAGGACGCCATCGACACGGCTGAAAGCTTGGAAACCGAAAAACAGGATGCTGTCGAATACGATCAAGCGGTTGCTGAGGTCGAGGACTTGACAGAGGCCGTTGAAGATCAAGCGCTGACTGAACGCGAAGCACTGGAAAACGCGGCAAACAAGCCCGTCACAGACGAGGTTGAGGCGGCAGTAAAATCACTGCTTGGGTTAGATGGCTAATAGTATTGGCTTGTTATTCTGCAAGCCGATGGTGGCCGGGTCGACCATGTCTTTACCACGAGCATGGCCGGCCCGGCGTCGTGTCGACACCACCTGACTAGATGGATGGAGTTACGCGTTTAGCGCCGTGAACGCATTTAGGTCGCTCAAAAATAGACCCGCTCCGATACGGAGCGGGCTTTGCAGTATCCTGATTTGGTCGCCGTAACCCGGAAGCGTGATGGCTTGCAATCGTCGTTTCAGGCGTCTTTGTTTGTCTCATCCAGTCGCTTGTTGTTAATGATGTCAGTCAGTGCATTCTCGATAGGAGGGAAGCGATTGGTGCTCGAATTTTCGGCGTTGGAACGCGCGCCGTGAACGGCGACATTTGAGGACTGCATAGATGCAGGAACACAAGGCTCAACCCCAATGGCAGACTTGATCATTCTTTTCCCCTTCGACAAAGCCGGGCTTTTTAGAATAGCCCTGCGGGGAGTAGTATGAGATAAACACTTTGAACACTCAGAGAATACATTGTTCACGTTCGGTTAATGTTGTCGCCCCGGTGTGAACAAAAGGTTGGGATATTCTTGCTGCTTGGAAAAACCTGCCAATCAGGTGAACCCATCCAGCAGTGGCATTATTTGAGCAGGACAGTTCAAAGAATGCGGTTGCTATTAATCGGTATTGCGCTTCTTAGCTGGCGCCGTTGTTCTAGATTCACGGGAACCGTCATGCCAACGGTGACATGTTTATTCGAGATGCTGTGATATTTTATGTGGTGCTCTTAGGTTCATATTATAAAAATTAAATAAAAACAAAAAATTGCATCATAAGTTCGAAGACTCCTCGGTCCGCAACTGGTTTCCTCTCGCCCAACGAATGGCGGCGACTTGCTGCACCCAAATTCACAAGGCGCTGTTCTGCCTGTTCCTATGCAAATCCGGCGGCCAATCTTTGCAGGGTCGTCTCATTTTGATCTTTGTCAAGGTTGAGCGCGGCCCGCCGAGATACAGTCACCAATGTATCAGGAGGTCTTGCATGGAAGGACTAGTCGAAATTGGGCGGACATTTGTTCAGGCGATGCGTGAACGCAACGGCTTGGCAAGTGTTGACGAGATGTATGCGGAAAACGCTCAGTCCATAGAGGCGGTTGTGCCTCCGGTGCGGCAATTTCGGATTACAAAGGGTCGCGACGCGATCAAGGCAAAGCGGGAAGACTGGCTGAAAACGCATGAAATCCAAACGCTTACGGCAGATGGCCCTTTTGTTCATCCGCCCAATCGCTTTGGGGTGCGTTTCAATGCCGAGGTCGTGCAGAAAGACACCGGACAAAAAATGAACCTTAGCGAGATTGCCATTTATTCCGTTGAGGATGGCAAGATTGTACTGGAAGAGTTCTTTATGTTGCCAAAATAGCGAACGGTGCCTGGCAACGCGGGATCCCAAACGGTTGCGGAGATTTCAGGAAGCCTCGCCAGGTCCGGCGCTGCAATCAAGTACGCCCAATCAAAATGGGCGGTTGACTGGTCGGTCCGGGGCCTGGTGGGTAGATGGATTTAGGTTTGCAGCATTTTAGCACTCTGCCCGGATCGGAGAACCCAGATGACGGAACGCTCACCTGACAAGCTGTCTGCTGAGGCAGGGCTTCGTGCGTCAGATACCGACAAGAATGCCCCGCCACACCCCTATGAGAAACTTGACCGCGCAACGCGCGCGGCCCTTGCCCGTGCCACCGCCGGTGTTTCCCCGCATTCGATAATGGCCACCTGGATGGATTGGGCCCTGCACTTGGGTCGTTCCCCCGGACGCCAGCTTGAACTGACAGAACGCGCGGCACGCGATGCGGCCAAACTCTGGGTCTATGCCAGCGAGATGGCGACCGGTGCGAAGGCCGCTCCGCCTTTTCAGCCACGCAAGCAGGATCACCGTTTCAATGCGCTTGGCTGGCAGAAGGCGCCATTTTCCTTTTGGCAGCAGGCCTTTCTGAGCGCGCAGGATTGGTGGCAAGCCGCAACGGACGAAATGCCGGGCATCGCCCCCCGCGACGCCGAACGCGCCCAATTTCAGGTTCGCCAGGCGCTTGATCTTGTCTCTCCTTCGAACTTCCCGTGGTCAAACCCGGAAATCATCAATCGCACGTTCCAGATCGGCGGTCGCAATTTGATAGAAGGCGCCGCTCACTTTCTTGAGGATGTTGCCCATACCATAACGCAAGAGCACGAACCTGCCCCTGAGGGATATGAAATCGGAAAAGACATTGCCGCGACCCCCGGCAGGGTCGTTTATCGCAACGCGCTGTTCGAGCTGATTCAATACACACCGCGCACCAAGCGCGTGCAGGCCGAACCGATCCTTTTCGTGCCAGCATGGATCATGAAATATTATGTGCTCGACCTGTCCCCGGAAAACTCCATGGTGCGTTATCTGGTCGAGCAGGGCTTTACCGTGTTCATGATTTCCTGGGTCAATCCCGCGGCTGATCAGGCTGATCTCAGCCTCGAGGATTATCGCCTGAACGGTGTCATGGCCGCGATCGATGCGATCGAAAAAATCGTTCCGGGCCAAAAGATCCACGCCAATGGTTATTGCCTTGGCGGCACACTTCTGGCGATTGCAGCTGCGGTGATGCAACGCGATGGCGATGACCGGCTTGCAAGCGTTACGCTGATGGCGGCGCAGGTTGATTTTGCCGAAGCCGGTGAGCTTTTGCTGTTCATCGATGACAGTCAGGTCGCTTTTGTCGAAGACCTGATGTGGTTGCAGGGCTATCTTGACCGCCCTCAGATGACGCGAACTTTCACGACAATCCGCGCCGAGGATCTGATCTATGCCCGGGCTGTCCGTCGCTATTTTCTGGGTGAAGACGACCTGCCTACGGATCTGACCGTCTGGAACAATGATACGACCCGGATGCCGGCGCGAATGCATTCCGAGTATTTGCGCGGCCTGTTCCTGGAAAACCGGCTGAGCGCTGGGCGCTTTTCTGTCGAAGGCCGGGTTGTCGCGCTCAAGGATATACGGGTTCCCATGTTTGTGGTCGGAACGGAATCCGACCACATTGCTCCGTGGCGATCAGTGTACAAAATTCGGCTGTTTACCGACGGAGACCTCACCTTTGTGCTGACCAACGGTGGTCACAATGGCGGTATCCTGAGCGAGCCGGGGCACAAGCACCGCCACTACCGGCTGGGCCACAGGCCGGCGGACGCGCTGTATACCTCGCCGGATGAGTGGTTTGAGTCGGCCGAAGAAAACCAAGGCTCCTGGTGGCCTGCGATGGTGGATTGGATCAAAGACCGCTCATCGGGCGAAACTGCGCCGCCGCCGATGGGCGGAAAACGAAGGGGGGCAGAAAACCTGCCCAAAGCGCCGGGCAGCTACATTCATCAGACCTGAAACCGGTGGCGAGGGTCAGACCTGTCAGTGCGTGGTCAAACACCCTTGGACATCATGCATACGCCCTTCGGGTGCAATCGAGATTTTGGTCGCTCGGTTGGATCTGGGACATTGCGATGGATCAAGCCTTGCTGCGGCGCAGTTGTGTTATCCTGCAGGTCTTCGAAACCCTGTGCCACTTTTGCGGCTTTGTCGAATGCCAAGCCCTCAATTTGCAACGAAAAGAGGATATACACAGATGATTTCGGGCGGATGTATCTGGAGAGTTGGACCATGACACGCGCAATGGTTTTGAACGAGGCTGGCCGCGCGCTGGGACTGGAAGACATCGAACTTCCGGCACCGGGCGCTCATGATATCGAGATCCAGATCGAGGCTTGTGGTGTTTGCCGCACGGATCTTCACATCGTCGATGGTGACCTCGAACATCCTGAACTTCCACTGGTTCCGGGCCACGAAATCGTTGGGCGGATCGTTCGAAAGGGAGATGCCGTAACAGGGCTGGAAACCGATCAGCGCGTGGGCGTGCCATGGCTTGGGTCCACATGTGGACAGTGTGCTTATTGCCATCGCGCCCAGGAAAACCTGTGTGACGCGCCGGTGTTCACGGGATACACGCGCAACGGTGGATTTGCCGAAGCCTGCCTTGCGGATGCACGGTATGTCTTTGCCCTGCCAGAGGTCGCCGATCCGGTTGCACTGGCGCCGTTGTTATGTGCCGGGCTTATCGGGTTTCGCTGTCTGCGAATGGCCCAGGATGCCAAGAATATTGGGTTCTATGGATTCGGCGCCGCCGCGCATATCCTTGCACAACTGGCCGTCTGGCAGGGCCGGAATGTCTATGCGCTGACCCGGCCCGGCGATATCGAGGCGCAGAAGTTTGCGCGTGATCTTGGTGCGGTTTGGTCTGGTGGGTCCGACGAACGACCACCGGTGGAACTGGATGCTGCAATCATATTCGCACCTGTCGGGGCCCTTGTGCCCAAAGCGCTGCAAGCTGTCCGCAAGGGCGGTCGCGTGGTTTGCGGCGGAATTCACATGAGCGACATTCCGTCCTTTCCCTACAGCGATCTTTGGGGGGAACGTCAAATCCTGTCTGTCGCAAACCTGACGCGTCAGGATGGTGAGGAGTTTTTTGCAATGGCCCAAGCCGCAGGCATCCAGACGCGGACCCAAAGATATTCACTGAAGGACGCCAACACAGCCCTCGCGGATCTGAGCGCCGGGCGATTGCAAGGGGCAGCGGTTTTGGTTCCCTGACCAATGGTCTGTCGCGCCCCGCACCGGCTCGACAAGTCACAGCGGAGGTCAGCATCTGAAATTCGGGGGTAGGTTTAAGCAAACGGATCCTGATTGTGGAATGGATGAAACACCGGAACATGAAAGACCGCTCAGGGTGCTGGGATGCCGCCCACCTGCGCCGGTCACGATCATACCGGCGGACCCGTGGACGATCATGCGCCAACACTCAAACTGGACCTGTCAGCTGAGGGAAGGGCAGAGAGCTTGTTTCCATTCAGCGTGCTGAAAATGCTGGCTTTGTATCGTAAATCGGCTTTTGGTGCCGCAGAGAACGAACATTGGTGTCATGCCTGACAATTGTGTCATTGATATTTACATTTAAATATATGAAAAATATCTATTTAAATTAAAGTCAACGAAAAAGTTTTTCAAACGATCTTGGTTTTCGTCAATACGTTTACAAAATTTTGTTTCAAATCCAGTAATTTGTTGTGAAATTTTCCACCGCCTTTCCATTATTGAAATGCACATAAGTGCGCTTTCGTCTGCTGGAAGAGGAGCCAGACGACGAGAGAAAGGGAAATGGGAGGAATTAATGACCAACAAATCTGTCACACGCCGCGGCGTGTTGAAGTCTGGTGCCGTTGCAGGCACCGGTCTGGCCCTGCCTACGATCTTCACGGCTTCGTCGGCTGCCGCTTACACCAATGAACCAACCGGAGGGTCCGTGACCCTGGGCTTCAATGTTCCCCAGACCGGGCCGTATGCGGAAGAGGGCAATGACGAACTGCTGGCGCAACAGCTGGCGGTGGAACACCTGAACGGCGAAGGCGACGGCGGTTGCCTGAACACTTTCACGTCGAAGGCGCTGAAGGGCAATGGTATCCTCGGCAAGAAGGTCGAGTTCGTCACTGGTGACACCCAGACCAAGTCAGACGCTGCGCGTGCATCCGCAAAGTCGATGATCGAAAAAGATGGCGCGATCATGATCAACGGCGGGTCGTCGTCGGGCGTGGCCGTTGCGGTTCAGGGCCTGTGTCAGGAAGCGGGTGTGATCTTTATGGCGGGTCTGACCCACGCCAACGACACGACCGGCAAGGACAAGAAGGCCAATGGTTTCCGCCATTTCTTCAACGCCTACATGTCGGGCGCTGCGCTTGCGCCGGTGCTGGCCGCCGAGATGGGCAACGACCGCCGCGCCTATCACCTGACGGCGGACTACAACTGGGGCTGGACTCAGGAAGAGTCGATCGTCGCCTCGACTGAAGCTCTGGGATGGGAAACGGTCAACACCGTCAAAACGCCACTCGCGTCAACAGACTTCTCGTCCTACATCACTCCGGTTCTGAATTCGGGCGCGGACGTTCTGGTTCTGAACCACTATGGCGGCAATATGGTGAATTCGCTGACCAACGCGATTCAGTTCGGCCTGCTCGACAAAGTTGCCAACGGCAAGGACTTCAAGATCGTCGTGCCGCTGTATTCGGAGC
>NZ_JBXWSM010000114.1:0-6615 GCF_059613405.1 Ruegeria sp. BHSA118 | reverse complement strand
AACCTCGCAGACGCGGGTCGGGTCGCGGACCTCTTCCTGATAGGCGACCATGTCCTCGAACAGCTTCATCTGCTCGACTTCCTGGAAGCCACCCTGACCGATGGTCTTGTTCGCCGCCTGCGGGGTCACCAGCAGCAGCGGCGTATGGTTCCAATAGGCGGTTTTCACGGCGGTCACAAAGTTGGTGATGCCAGGGCCGTTCTGCGCGATCATCATCGACATCTTGCCGGTCGCACGGGTGTAGCCATCCGCCATCATCCCCGCGCTGCCCTCATGCGCACAGTCCCAGAACATGATCCCGGCCTTCGGAAACAGATCCGAAATCGGCATCATCGCCGAGCCAATGATCCCAAACGCATGCTCAATACCATGCATCTGCAAAACCTTAACAAAGGCCTCTTCCGTCGTCATCTTCATGTGAGTGTTTCCTTATCTTTTCAGGGCGCCGAAGCCCCTGTGAGTTACAGTATTTCGTCTTTGAGGTAGTAGCCGACATACGCCATACGCTGTCCCAGTCGGCGGAAAGGCGTCAGGATGCCGTGGCTGGGCAGCGGGGAGGTGAAGATCGGTAGTTCAAACGCCTTGTCTTTCTTACCCGCGATCAGCTGTGCCATACGACGCCCGGCCTGAGCCGAGTACATCACGCCGTTGCCACCGTATCCCATCGCGTAGAACACGCGCTGTTGCGGGTCCGGCTGGAAGATACGCGGCATCATATCGTGGCTGACATCGACCCAGCCCCACCAAGAGTAGTCGAGGTTGATATCCGTCAGCGCCGGGAACTTTCGGGCGAGACCCTTCTTCAAAAGCTCCAGATGTTTTTCGTTCTCGGCATCACGCCCTGTCACCGCGCTGCGGCTGCCGATCTGCATCCGATTGTCCGGCAGCAGGCGGTAATAGTGGCGCAGCGTACGCGTGTCGGTCAGGGGGGATTTGGTCTGAATGCCACATTCGTCCAGTTCGGCCTGGGTCAGCGGCCGTGTCACCATCGAGTTGGACAGGATGGGCATCAGGCGGTGCTTTGTGCGCGTGTTCAGACCCGGCGGGGTATAGCCCGCAGTTGCCAAGGCCACCGTTTTGGCGCGGACGATGCCGCCCGGTGTGCGCAGGTGATGCACGCCGTTCTTCGTCTGCCATCCCATAACCGGGCTGCCGGTGTGAATTTTCACCCCCAGACGGCGTGCCATGTTGACATAACCGAAGGCCAGTTTGCCCGCATGGATACAGGTCCCGTCAGGTTCCCACATGGCGCCTGCGGCCTCCATATCCCGCACATGCTTGTCATGCAGTTCTTCCCGGGAGAGGATGCGCGAACCATAGCCGAACACGTCGTTGAGCAGCTTGCTCTCTTTCTTGAGGGACGGCATGACCTTGTCGCGATGCGCGATGTAGTAGTGGCCACCCGGCTGCGGGTCGCAATCGATATAGTCCGACGCAATCAGATCGTTGAACAGCTGAAACGCTTCTGTGACCTCGGCATGCATGCGCTTGGCCACGTCCGTGCCCCAGCGCTGAATCCATTGCGACCGTTTCAGCCGCCCGGATGAGATCTGGGCCTGCCCACCATTGCGGGTGGAGCAGCCCCAAGAGACGGTATTTGCTTCTAAAACAACGGTTTGAATGCCGTGTTCCTTGGCAAGATGAATGGCGGTGGACAGGCCGGTATAACCCGACCCGATCACCACCACATCCGCATCCATATCGCTGGACACAGGTCCATCATCGGCCGGAGGTGTTCCGGCCGTTCCAATCCAATATGTGGGCGCGTGGTCGCGATTGTGACCCGGACCCGCATCAATGATCGGGTCATATTTGGGGTCATAGCTGGCCTTGGGCCAGTGACGCGGGATGCTGTTATCCACCATTCTTATTTTTCTCCGAGGCTGCGCGCAGGGCGGCGGATCAGGCTTTGAACATGGGGCGCGTCTTTCGAAGCGCCTGTTTTACAACGATTTTACCGTCACGTACGGTGAACAGATCCGCACCTTCAGCTTCGATCCGCATACCGTTTGCGTCGGTTCCCGAGAAGGTCCACTCGGAAACGGCACGATCACCGTGGACAAAATGGCTGTGATGATCCCAATGGGCGTCTTTCATGCCAGCCCAGACGCCCGAAAACGCGGCGGCGATGGCTTCGGCACCTTCAACCTTGTTGCCGTATTTCTCTTCACCGGCCACGGTGTAGAACACGCAGTCGTCGGCGAAGTGGGTCATCACGCCGTCGATGTCATGGCGGTTGAACGCATCAAACGTGTCCGCCAGGTCCTGCGCGGTCAGGGTTTTGCTCATTTTGTACTTCCTTGTCAGTGGGGTTGTTACGTTTCGTCCGGGTTCGGAACGATCAGTGTCGGTATCTTGGAGCGCCGCAAAACGCGTTTTGCGACGGTGCCCAGAAACGTATGCGAAAAGCCGTGATCATGCGCGCCCAGCACGATCAGATCACAGCCCAGTTCGACCGAGCGGCGCAGGATCACTTCGGCCGGGTGGCCATCGGTGACCTCGACCGAGGTGATCTGATCGCGAATTTTTCCATCGTCGCCGTCGAACTGCGCCCAGAACTTGGCTTGCCGTTCGGCCAGAACCTTGCGCACCATCTCGTGACGACGCTCGATCGCGGTCTTGCGGGTCTCTTCATTCAGGATGAAGATCTCCATCGTGATCTTGGCATCGTCCGACAGCGGTTCATTCACATGCAGCACGTGAATTTCAGCCCCTGTGGCCTGCGCGATGCTGGCGGCATGGCGCATGGCGTGACCCGAGTTTTCGGACAGGTCAGTGGCAAAGAGGATGTTTGTGACCATCTGTTTCATGTCGTCATCCTTTCAGATCAGTAGCCAAACAGCCGTGGGAGCCACAGCGACAGTTCAGGGAAGAAGGCGATGATGAAGATCGCAATCGTGTTGGCGGCCGCAAAAGGCAGCGCACGCAATGAGATCTGTTCGATCGTGATGTTCGAGATACCCGACGCGATGAACAGGTTTTCGCCCAGTGGTGGAGTCTGGAAACCGATACCCAGCGTGCAGACCATCACCACGCCAAAGTGGATCGGGTCGATACCCACCGAATAGGCCACCGGCAACATCACCGGAACCAGGATCAGGATGGTGGCCAGCGTCTCCATGAACATGCCGACGAACAGCAGGAAGAAGATGATCAGCGCCCAGATGACATAGAGGTTGTCGGTAAAGCTGAGCATCGAATCCGCGATGATCGCCGGGATCTGGTTTTCCACCAGCAGTCGGCCAAACACCGTCGCGGTGAACAGGATCAGCAGAACACGTCCAGTCAGCCAGGTGGTGGCCTCGAGCGACTGGAACAGCGATTGCCAGGTCAGTTCGCGATAGATGAACACCCCTACAACCAGTGTGTAGAAGATTGCCACGATTGCCGCCTCGGTCGGGGTGAAGAAGCCGGTATAGATACCGCCCAGGATCACCAGCGGCGCCATCAGCGACCAGAACCCACGATACATTTCACAGCCCACGTGACGGATCGACCAACCTTCGGAAACGCCTTTGTAGCCGCGCTTTTTCGACATGAAGTAGTTCAGGATCAGCAGGCTTGTGGCGATCAGGAAGGCAGGAATGAATCCGGCAATGAACAGTTTCGAAATCGAAACCGACTGGAAGGTTCCGAATTTCTCGACCGCTTCGGGCGGTGGAGCCATACCGAGCGCGGCAATGCCGAAGATCACCATCGGGATGGAGGGAGGAATGATAATCCCGAGGCCGCCAGAGGACGCAGTGATCGCCGAGGCATAGCCGCGCTCATAGCCGCGGTCGATCATCGCAGGGATCATCAGCATCCCAACGGCCGCGGTTGTTGCCGGGCCCGAGCCCGAAATGGCGCCGAAGAACAGACAAGCCATGACCGTTGCAGCCGAAATACCACCGGTGAAAGGACCGGCCAGGCTTTCAGCAACATTGATCAGGCGTTTCGAGATACCGGCGGCCTCCATCAGGGCCCCGGCAAGAATGAAGGCAGGCAACGCCATCAGGGGGAAGGCTCCCACCGAGGTAAAGGCGATCTGCACGAATTTGATCGGGTTCTCGTCCAGGTAAAGGAATGAGACCAGCGACGCCACACCCAGCGCCACCGTGATCGGTGCGCCAATAAGCAGCAGAAACAGGAAAGACCCAAACAGGATTGTGACGATTTCGGATTCCATGGTTTATCCCCCTGCCCTTAGGATTTCTTTGCTGCTTCAGTCGCAGCTTTGATTTCGTCGAGGTCGATCTGATCGGGATCGTGAATATCCTCGCCCTTGATAAGGCGGCGGTAATTCACCTGAATGATGCGGACGGTCATCAGCGCGAACGCGATGGGCAGCACCATGTAGACGTACTTCATCTCGACACCCAGGGTCTGGGATTTCCAGAACTTGTTCATCTTGTTGAAGACAAAATCCGTCGCCAGATACAGGAAGTAGACATTGAAGAAGAGCCAGAAGAGATCGGCGAAGGCTTCGATGTATTTGATCGACCCATCGGGCAGGAACTTGAACTGGAATGTCACGCGGTTATGCGCACCTTTCAGAGCGGCGTAACTTGCGCCGAAATAGACGAACCAGACGAACATGTAGACCGAGAGTTCCTCGATCCAGCTGACCGAAAAGCCGAAAACTTCGCGCGCGATGATCTGCACGAACAAAAGGCAGACGAAGCCGGATAAGAGGATCCGGCAGATGACACTTTCTATGTTGTCCAGAAATTTCCAGAACATGTGGTTTCACTCCTCCCTGAAATGAGAAGAGCGCCGCAGCGCTCTTCCCGGTATCGCCGTGCGACGATTATTGCTGGACCGGCTCGCGGCCGATGGCTTCGAGAACCGCATTCAGTTTCTCGACACCACCAATGGACTCGTAGAATTGCGGCCATACAGCTTCGGTCGCCAGTTGAATGAACTCGGCTTCGTCGTTCTCGGGGTCGATGATTTCCATCCCCTTGGCCGTCAGCTCTTCCTTGATGGCTGCTTCCGAATCCCGCAGGAACTGGGCCGAAACCTGAGTGGCTTCCTGCCCTGCTTCCAGGATCATCTGCTGTTCCTCTTCGGACAGGTCCTGGAACACGGCTTCCGAGATGATCAGCGGTTCGATCGAGAAGATGTAACGCAAGTTGGTGACGTGGTTCTGAACCTCGTAGAACTTCATCGCATTGATCGTCAGGTAAGGGTTGTCCTGACCGTCAACCACTTTGGTCTGCAAGCCGGTGAAGGTTTCCGACCAGGCCATCGGGGTCGGGTTGATGCCCCATGCCTTGTAGGTTTCGATCATGATTTCGTTTTTGGGAACGCGAACGATCAGGTCCTGCAAATCCGCAACCGATTTGACCGGCTTCTTCGAGTTGGTCAGGCGGCGGAAACCGGTATAGGTCCAGCCGATGATGCGCACGCCGGCATCACGGATGGTGTTTTCGACCAGTTCCTGGCCGATTGGGCCCTGGGTCAGTTTTTCGGCATCTTCCAGGCTGAGGATCACGTAAGGCAGTGTGAAAACACCGACCGAAGGCGAGAACGGCGTGATGTTGTTGATCGCCAGCAGCGACATATCCAGTGTGCCGATCGCCGCCTCGTTCACCGTGTCCTGCTCGGAACCGAGCTGACCGTTGAGGAACAGTGTCGCGGTGTGCTCACCACCTGACTTTTCTTCAAGCGCCTTCACGAAAGCGAGCCCCAGCGCCTCTTGTGCGCTGCCCGCGCTGTCGCCGACAGCGATCTTGAAGTTCTTCGCCTCGGCCGTGCCTGCAACCATCAGTGCGGCAACGGAAACGGCTGCGCTGAAAGTGCCAAGCTTTTTGATAAATGACATGGATTTCCTCCCATTTGTCGTGTTTCGAGGTGCGCGCTGACCTGGGGAGAAGGTGGCCAGTCCGATTCTACCTCGCCGACACGAAACTAACTTGCCAACTTGGTTTCGTCGTTGTTAATATTTGCGCGAAAGGTTTCATAAATTTCAAACATACGATATGAGACAGAACAAACTTGATACCCGGATCGGCGACACGGACATCCGTCTGCTGCGCGTGTTCAAAACCGTCGCGGAAAGTGGTGGTATCACGGCCGCCGAGATCGAGCTGAATATCGGGAAATCGACGATCTCGAAACACTTGTCTGACCTGGAACTGAGGCTTGGCCTGAAGCTGTGCAACCGGGGGCCATCAGGGTTTTCACTGACGGAAGACGGCGAAAAGGTGCTGGCCGCGGTAGAAGACCTGCTTATTTCCGTGGCGCAGTTCAGAACCGAGGTCAACGAAGTCAAACAACAACTGGCCGGCAGCATTCGCGTGGCTCTGTTCGATCAATGTACGACCAACCCGGAAGCCCAACTTGCCCGCACCATTCACAAGTTCAATGAGGCCGCACCGGCGGTTCACATCGAACTGTCGCTGGAACCCCCCAACGTGATCGAAACAATGGTAATCAGCGGGCAACTGGATGTCGGTATCATCGCTTTACACAGACCATCGGCAAGCCTGGAATACACACCGCTCTACGGGGAAAACATGTTCTTGTACTGCGGGCAGGAACACCCCCTGTTTGACCGCTCGGATCCAGAGTTGAAACTGAGTGTTCTTCGCAAGTTCAACTACGCTGGCCTGCACGTGAACTCTCCGAACC
>NZ_JBXWSM010000113.1:0-7364 GCF_059613405.1 Ruegeria sp. BHSA118 | reverse complement strand
AGCTGGTGCTTTCGAGAACGGCGCGGCGGACTGACCGGGGGTTATCCCTGCCCGGCCAGTTGCCGATACAGCTTTTCAAACCCGCTATGCACATGGGCTGGCGAGAACCTGTCTTCTGCACCGCGCGCCGTGGCATTGGTGCTTAGCCGGTCATATTCGGCGCGGTCGGTGCAAAGATCGCGCAGCGCCTGAGACAGGGCATCAAGATCATCGACCGCACACAGGCGTCCGACATCGCCATCCACCAATTCACGCACACCGCCGCAATCGGTGGCGATCACCGGCAGCCCGGCGCGGAACGCTTCGACAATTGAAATCGGCAGGGCCTCCCACCGGGAGGTCAGCATATAAAGATCAGAGGCCGCGAGATGGGTGGAGACATCCGAGATCACTCCGGGGAAACGGATGATGTCGGAAACGCCGGCCTGTTCGGCCCAGGCTTCGACCTGGCCGCGCAGCACGCCCTCGCCCCCGACGACGATCCGCAGACCGGGCAGGTCCTGCCGCACACGCCGGGCCACTTCGATCATCGCGTCGAGGCCCTTCTGGTGATCCAGACGGGACAAGGACAGAACCAGATGTGTGCCATCTGCGCCCAACAGTTCGCGCCGCAGGGCATCCGCAGCTGCCGGATCGGCGGGCGGGTTGGGACGTACCCCCAAAAGCATCACCCGCGCCTTGTCGGGGTCGACCTGGCGTTCCAGCAGGGATTGCATGACGGTTTCGCTGGGGCAGATCGCCAGATCGGCTTGCTGTCGGCAGGCGCGGGCCACCGCGTTGAGACGGTCGGGCGACGAGCCGTGATAGGTCATCACAATGGGAATTCCCATTCCCAGACTGGCCAGACGAGCCGTCAGAAGCGGGGCGGTTTCATGCGCATGGATGATATCGACCTTATGGTCCTTGAGCGCCCGGCGCAGGGTCAGGGCCGAGCGTACCAGCCAGTACATTCTGAGGGCCGGGTTGAGTTTGCCATTCGCACTGTGGTCGCTGACCCGGTCAAGTTGCAAAGGTACAAAGACACTGCCATCCGCGGTCTCGCCAAGCTCGCCGGGGGCACCAGCCTTGATCACCTTGTGCCCATGCGCCATCAGGGACCCGCCCAGATCGGTAATGTGGCGCTGAATGCCGCCTCCGAATGTGAAAAACGAGCACATTTGCAGGATGCTGAGCCGTTCCTGAAACGCCTTCTCATTCGTCAGAGGAAGTGTTGTTTCGTTTACCATATCGGTTGCCCCAGTCGGAACGTGACGGTTTTTTCAGTGCCGTCGGATTTTGTCAGGCGGGCTGTGATCCGGTTGGCCGTGTCATTGGGGGTGATGCGAAAAAATGCCTGCGCCTTTTCGCCGTTCCGCACCAGTTCGACGGGCTGCTCTGCCCCCCCATCTGTTGCTATGGACGCCGCAGTGATGCCGGGTTCCCCAACCAGCATTTCGATATCAAGCGGGGTATCGCGGCGCAGAGGTGCGGGCAGGATCAGATAGGCCATCGCAGCAGGTGCGTCGGTCGGGAAGACCCCAGCTCTCGGGTAGCTGCCCGGCCCAAAGCGCTGATGCGCGGTCAGCAGGATACCCAGAACGATCAACAGATAGATCCAGCGGGACAGCCCCAATCCACGCCAGATGCGCCGGAGCGGGCCGTATTGTGCGGCCTCAGGAGCCAGCCGGGCCGCAAAGATCAAGGCGCCCGTCAGGGCAACGCCGGTGGCCACAAGGCCTGACAGAACCCAGAGACCCAATGAGAACGCACCACCCCAGGTGCCGAAATGCAATGTGTTCATCAATGCCTTCCAGCGTGCGAAGCCGCGGGTATCATCCGGGGTGAACGCGCCGAGCACCTCAAGGGTCACTGGATCAACCGATACGCTGCCCCATCCGCTCGTCTTCGCAAAACCGACCACGGGGCCTTCAAAGGCAAAAGTGCCAGCCGGATCTCCCGGCAGCACCACGACAAGCGGCTCCAGGCCCGGCAAGGCGGCAACAGCGTTTGCCTCGGCCTGTTCAAGGGTGTCGGAACTGAAGCCGATAGGCAGGGCGGTGTCACGGGGGGAAGTGGGCTGAGGTTTTGGGGTTGTGCCTTCGATCCCCAGACCGCCGAGCATGAAATAAAAGCTGGTGATTGCAATCAGGATCAGAAGCGGCGCTGCCCAAAGGGCCGTCAGGCGGTGCGTGGCCCCGGCCCAGGATCTGAATCCTCCCGAGCGTTTGGGCCAGCGGAAAAACCCTTTCCAGAAACGTCGGTAGGTAATCAGCCCGCTGACGATCTGATACAGCAGCAGAACAGATGTTGCCGAGATCAGGATGAAGATGGGGCGTTTGGTGGTCAGGAACGTATCATGCAGATCGCGCAGGATGTCGCGAAACCCGCCATCCCTCGTTTCGTAAACGACTGCCCCGGTCACCGGGTCAGTCCAGAAACTGATGTTTTCGCCCCAGCCGGTTCGTCCGAAGGTTCGATCTGCGAACCACGGGGCGGGGTATTTCTCGATGACAAATATATCGCTTTCGGGATGGGTGGCTTTAATGCCGTCATAGATGTCCGCAAAACTGGCCGTCCGGTCTTCTTTGGCAATGGTGGTCCAGATTTTTGGCCGGCCAATGGATTCAACCTCGATGCCGATGACAAGCACTGCCCCCGTCAGGAACATAAAGGCGAAGAAGATCGACAGGTGCAATCCCAGCCGGGTGTGCAGGGAAAATAGCCGGTTTCGAAAGGTTCGGTTCATCTGGAACGCTGACAACTGATAAATTTACCGGCACACTAAATGAAACTGATGTTCAAGAAACAAGGGGTCGGAGAAAACTGACTGTTGTGAATGCGTGAAATCGGCAAAAGATGTGGCGGTGCGCGCACGTTATTGCAAAATATTCCTGTACTTTGGGCGATGTGCGAATCCGATACAGCACCGGGTGATACAATCGTTTCCAACTTGGAGGTTGGGTAATTGGTGTCTTCAGATTTAGAACAAAATCACAAAACAATTTCCATTGTTTCGCCTTGCTACAACGAAGAAGACAATGTGGCGAATTGCTATGAAACCGTAAAAGCGATTTTTGAGGAAAAGCTGCCAGGCTACAGGTGCGAGCATATCTTTGTCGACAATGCATCCTCCGACCGGACTGTCGAGATCCTGCGAGAGATCGCTGAAAAAGATCAGAATGTGAAAGTTGTCGTAAACGCCCGCAACTTTGGAGTGTTCCGATCCGCCTTCAACGGGTTGCGTTATGCCGAAGGGGATGCCGTGGTCGTCATCCTGCCGGTGGATCTTCAGGACCCGCCGGACATGATCCCGGAATTCGTGCAGTTATGGGAAAGCGGTTACGATGTGGTGGCCGGTGCCCGCACCACCCGCGAAGAGGGGATCGTGATGCGCGTGGCGCGCGGCATCTTCTATACGATCGTCAACCGGCTGTCCGATGTCTGGCTGGAGCCATCAGTGGGTGAGTTCCAGCTTATTGACCGCAAAGTGCTCAATGCGGTGCTGTCGCATAACGACCACTACCCCTATATCCGCGGCATCATCGCCAGTTGCGGGTTTCGCCGCATCATCGTTCCGTATGTCTGGCGGGCCCGCAAAAGAGGTGTTTCCAAGCACAATCTGATGGCGCTGACCGATCAGGCGCTGAATGCGATCTTCTCTTTCACACGTGCCCCCATGCGGTTCTGCACGCTGAGTGGTCTGGTGATTGCCATCAGCTGTATTCTGTTTTCCCTCATTTCAGTGGTGTTCTATTTCTTCAATCCGGATTTGGCTCCACGGGGAACCACGACAATCATCGTCGCGCTGTTCTTCCTGTCAGGCATCCAGATGCTGTTTATCGGCATGTTGGGGGAATACATAACCTCGATCCACAATCAGGTGCGGGGCGGTCCGATCGTCACTGAACAGGAACGCATCAATATCGAAGGTCCCGCACGGGACCCGGCGATTGTCAAAGACGAGCATATGGCATGAATATGCGTTCAGGTCGGGTGATGTGGCTCTTTGCCGGGTCGATGGCCTTATGCGGCAGCCCGGTCTGGGCTGCGGACCTCGCGGGCAGCAATGCCACATTGGCGGAACTGCGCCTTTGGTATGCGGCCGTGGTGATTGCTGCGTTGCTTGTGGGGGGTGTTTTCCGGCAGCGTGGCCAGTTTCTTTTTGGCTTGCTTGGCGCGGCGCTGCTTTTGGGCAGTGCGGCCCGGTTGTGGTTGACCCAGCCCCTTTGGTTTCCACGGCTCGAGATTTCCGCGAACCCTCCTGAAAACCTGATCATGCTGGCGATACTGGCGGGGCAGACGGTGTTGACGGGCTTTGTGCTTGTGCGACCGCAGGGAAGGGCGGCCATAACGGGCCTGATGGCAGAAGCAGGACGGTGGCGGCTGATCCTTTTGCTGGGGCTGGCCGCGGCCTTTTGCGTTTCTGCGACGCCATACGTGGCCTACGGGTACTATCTGGCCTTCGGTTTGCAGATCGGGATCGGCGGTGCACTGAACCTTGTGCAGATGGCGACGCTGGTCGCCGTTTTCACAGTTGCCGGGCCTGACCGGGCGCCACGTATCCCGGTTCCGGCCCTGGCGGTCTTTGCAACGCTGGCCAGTGCCGTCCTTGCCTGGGCGGCGTTCGACCGCGTGCCTCATGTCGAGGATGAGGTGGCATATCTGTTTCAGGCGCGCACCTTTGCTGCGGGCGTCCTCGGAAGCCCGGCCCCCCCCGCAGCGGCGCAGCCCGCATTGGAATACTATCTGTTCGACATTCGCGGCGATCAGTGGATCGGCGTGCCGGCACAGGGTTGGGCCATCGTGCTGAGCCTGGGCGTGCTGGCCGGGGTGCCCTGGCTGGTCAACCCCGTGCTGACCGGGATCTCTGTCTGGCTGGCGCATGGCATCGTGTGCCGTGCCGTCAGTCGCGAACGGGCCGATCTGGTGGCGTTGCTGATGGCCACGTCGCCCTGGGTGCTCGCCGTCGGGGGCACGCTGATGGCACATTCCACGACATTGGTGATGGTGCTGCTAGGGTGGTGGTGTCTGCTCAGAGCCGGAGAGGGATCAACGCGCAGGGATGTCTTGCTTGCGCTTGTTGCAGGTCTGGCTTTGGGCTGGGCCTTTGTCACCCGACAGCTTGATGGGTTGATCATAAGCGTTTTGACCGGCCTGTGGTTGCTGCGGCGCCTGCCGGGGGGGATCGGACAGGTGGTCGCCTGTGCCTTGGGCGGTGTTCTGTCAGGAGGCGTCTTTTTGCTGCTCAACCTGATGATCACCGGAGACGCGCTGCTGACCCCGCAAGCGGATTACCTGAGCCGGTTATGGCCCGACACGCAGAATGCCTATGGGTTTGGTCCCAATGTAGGGCCACCGGCCGAGAGCTGGGGCGCGCTCGACATCTGGGTCGGGCACAGTCCGGCCGAGGGTCTGCTGAATCTGATCAATGGTTTTGCCGCGCTCAATTACGAACTTCTGGGCTGGACATTCGGGTCCCTGGTTCCGGTCTGGATTGCGTTCATATGGGGCAGAAAGCTGACCGGGTTCGACCGGGCCATGCTGGTGGTGTTCGCGATCCTTGTGGGGGCCCTGTTTTTTTACTGGTTTACGGGCACGTTCTATCTTGGGCCGCGCTACTGGCATACGGCTTTGTTGCCGGCGCTGGCTTTGGCGGCGGCCGGGATCGAGACCATCCGGGACCGGTTGCCCGAACGGCATCGTGGCCGCCTGCAATGCGTCATCCTGTTGCTGTGTGTGGTGTCTGTTGTCAGTTTCACCCCATGGCGGGGGGTGTCGAAATACAATGGGTATGGTGGCTATACCGGCGACATAAGACGGCAGGCTGCCGGGCTTGGAAACGCTCTGGTCTTTGTCTCGACACAGGGCGATATCGGGTCTGCGCTCTATCTCAACGATCCGTTCCTGCCCGAGGGCAAACCGATTTTCCTGCGCGATATGGGCCCCGAGCAGAACGCAGACATCATCGCGGCCTTCCCGGGCCGCGACGTTGTCTATCTGGGGGATGGCGAATAGGCCCAGCCCAAAGCCAGACCTATTCGGCTGCGTGTTGGCTTTCGCCTGACACGAAGTTGCGCCGGAAATCATTGGCGAACATCGTCCGGGTAAACCGGCCGAGCCCCGAGGCATGTTCGCCGAAGGTTTCGATCCGTGACAGCAAGGTGGTTTTCACCCTTTGATCGACCTGGGTCTGGAACTCGCGGGGGGCATCGAACTGGTAATCCTGCAGCACGCCCTGATATCCCGAATTCCTCCAGGCCTCGACATCGAAAGACGAGCTCCAGACGGGTTCGTGTTCCAGGGTTTCCGAGAAGGGCACATGCAGCATCACCGCGCTGTAGTAATTGATGATCGTGTCGAGCATCTCGTGCGCTTCGTGGTCGTCCTTGTCCAGAAGGTCGCTGATGGCCCGTTTCAGGAAATCAAGTGCTTCGTCCAGCACGATGAACCGGCCAATCATCGAATATTTGCTGAGCAGATTGCCCCCCAACTCGCCGCTGATCAGATCATCATAATTTTCCTGCGCCCAGGCGACGCAATCGGCGCGGGTTTCAAACAGCTCCTGCTGGTTTTCCTCCAGATAACCGGCCACCGCATCCCGGAAGGGTTTGGGGGCCTGATCGAGAATGTCCTGCATATGCTTGACGATCAGGAAGGGCCGGATGCCACGGGACCGCGCCAGCCGGAAGGCTTCTTCGAAATTGTCTTCGTAATAGAAGATCGTCAGCAGCAGATGGAAAACACGGGTGTCCAGATAATCCTGGAACGAGAAATTCTCGGACTGGACCACCATTTCCTCGGTCTCGACCACGGTTGGGCCGGTATATTTGCCCAGGCATCGGGCAACCACGCGATGGAGGGTTTTGAAGCCGAATTTCTCGCGGCTGTCGGGGTTGGCCAGCGGTGCGCCGTGCAGCAGCATCAACTGGTGCGCCGCGACCCGGCTGACGCCGGTTTCGATCAGCTGATCGACGGCATCCATGAAGGATTCCCGGGTTTCACCGGGCATGCACAGGATCAGCTCGCCATAGGATTGCATGCCCTTTGAATGCAGCTCCTGCTGTACCTCGGCATAGGTGTCCAGGCTGATATTGTCGCGTTTGATGTTCTTCAGAACTTCCGGATTCAGAGACTGAACCGACGAGGTCATCGGCAACCGGCCCTTGGCCTTGCGCATCACCTTGATGATCCGGTCGCCGCGGTTCTTGCCCGTGGTGGTGCGGATGTATTTCGGCCAGTCGTACCGTTCCATCAGATGGCCCAGGTAATCGGCCACCTCTTCGTCCTGCACGTACATGCCGAAATTGTCGTCCGCAAAGCACAGCGGGCTGGCATGGTTGATGCGGGCCACGATGTAATCCAGATCGGCCTTGGTGCGTTCAAAC
>NZ_JBXWSM010000112.1:0-7458 GCF_059613405.1 Ruegeria sp. BHSA118 | reverse complement strand
ACATCATCATCGCGTCGATCCGGGCCGAAACACTGGGCGAGCCGTTTCACATGTTCGATTTCGCCCCGGTCGGTGGGCTGGCCGCAATCGCCGGCCTTGCTTTTGTCGCACTGGTAGGCTGGCGCCTGATCCCGAATCGCGGGCCGCAGGCTGAGACATCGGAAACACTGGCCGAATACATCGCCGAGCTGACCGTTCCCCCGGAATCCGCCCATATCGGCAAACGGGTCAGCGAGCTTTATGAGGTGGCCGAGAAATCGGACGTGGCCATCATCGGTTTGATCCGGGATGGCAAGCGTCGCTATGGCCGGTCGGCGCACGCCGTTTTGCAAGAAGGTGACGCGCTGGTTCTGGAAGCCCGACCCGAGGCGCTGGACGAGTTTCGCGCAGCGCTCAATCTCGACTTCTCGGACACGCGCCGGCAGGAGTTGCTGACGGCCGAGGGTGACGGGCTGGAAGTGATCGAAGTCGTTGTGCCGGAAAGCGCGCGGATCACAGGTCGCACGGCACAAGGGCTTGGGCTGGCCTGGCGGCAAAGTACCGTTCTGATGGGTATCTCACGCCAGGGGCGCAGTATCACCCAGCAGGTCCGCAAGACCGAGGTGGAACCGGGCGATATTCTGCTGCTGCTCTGCCCCCGCGACCGCGCTGCGGATGTTACAGAATGGCTGGGTTGCCTGCCCCTTGCCGGACGCGGGCTGAACGTTACTGCAAACGACAAGGCAGGGTTGGCCATCGGTCTGTTTGCCGCCGCTGTTTTGGCCGCAAGTATCGGGTTGATCTATCTTCCCATTGCTTTGGGGCTGGTCGTGATTGCTTATGTTCTGACCAAGATCATGCCGATCACCGACATTTACAATAACATCGAATGGCCGGTGGTCGTACTGCTGGGGTCTATGATCCCTCTGGGCAGTGCTTTGGAGACCTCGGGCGGCACCGAACTGATCGCAAACGCCCTGATCCAGCTGACCGATGGTCTGCCCGCCTGGGCCATTCTGACCGTATTGATGGTTGTCACGATGACTCTGTCGGACGTGTTGAACAACACCGCCACCGCCATTGTCGCCGCGCCGGTCGGGATACAAATGGCACGCTCGCTCGAGGTGTCACCCGACCCGTTCCTGATGACCGTGGCCGTTGCGGCCTCGGCTGCGTTCCTGACCCCCATCGGGCACAAGAACAATACGCTGGTTCTGGGGCCCGGCGGCTATCGATTCGGAGATTACTGGCGCATGGGATTGCCGCTGGAAGTGCTGATCATAGCCGTTTCTGTTCCCGCCATTCTTGTATTCTGGCCGCTATGACGGATAAAGGCTGCGCATGAAACCCTTTTTGATCCTGCAACTGCGCCCCGAAACAGATGCTTCCGATGCCGAATATGCCTCGATCCTGAACCGGAGCGGGTTGTCTCGCGAACAGACACGTCGCATCCGTTTGGATTGCGACGACCTGCCTGAAGGGTTGAATGTCACCGACTATGCCGGTGTCATCGTAGGCGGCGGACCGGGATGCGTCAGTGACGATCCGGGGACCAAATCCCCGTTGGATGCCCGGATCGAGGCTGCGATCATGGGGTTGATGCCGCAGATCATCGCACAGGATCACCCGTTCATGGGCTGCTGCTATGGCCTTGGCATTCTGGCGGCGTATCTGGGCGGCGACGTCAGCAAGGCCCGGTATGGCGAACCCGTCGGACCATCCATGTGCCATTTGACCCCGGAAGGGCGGCAGGACCCCTTGACCGCCGGGTTGGAACCCACCTTCGACGCTTTCGTTGGCCACAAGGAAGCGGTTCAGGCTCTGCCCAAGGGATGCGTGCATCTTGTCGCGTCAGACCCCTGCCCGTTCCAGATGATCCGTTGGGGGCAGAACGTATATGCCACGCAGTTCCACCCCGAAGCCGACGCCAGGGATTTTGAACAGCGCATCAATATCTACAAGAACCACGGCTATTTCCCGCCTGAAGACGCGCAAAAACTGATCGACCACTGCCATTCGGCCGATGTCACACAGCCGGGCGAGATCCTGCGCGGGTTCGTCCGGCGATACGAATGACCCAACGGCGCGGTTGCCTGCGCCTTGCCCCCTCGCATAGGCTGATCTGACGCAACTTTGGGAGGAGTTGTCCTTGGATTTGCTTTTGAATGTCGGCCTGCCGGTGTCGCTTGCCATTATCATGTTGTCTCTGGGCATCGGGCTGGAGGTGGCAGACTTCCGCCGTGTGCTGAGCCGACGACGCGCCTTTGCCATCGGGGCGGTAAGCCAGATTGTTCTCTTGCCGGTCGCGGCTTTTGTGACGGTCACAATCTTTGCTTTGCCCCCCGAGATCGCGGTTGGTTTCATGCTGCTCAGTTTTTGCCCGGGCGGCGTAACCAGCAACATCCTCTCCAAGCTCGCCAAAGCCGATGTCGCGCTTTCGGTCAGCCTGACCGCCGTGATCAGCCTTTTGTCGATGGTGACCGTGCCAATACTGGCCGCGTGGTCAATCCGGCACTTTATGGGCGACGAAGCCCCCGAGGTTTCGATCACCGGGCTGGCTGTTGCATTGTTTCTGATAACAACGCTTCCCGTGGCCATCGGGGTCGGAATTCGCAACTTTGCAACAGGGTTTGCAAACCGTGTGGAGCCGGGGTTGTCGACGCTCGCGACGGTTTTGTTCGTGCTGATCGTTGCCGCGGCACTGGCCGGGAACTGGCAATTGTTCGTCGACAATCTCGGTATCATGGGCGCAGGCTTGATTTCTTTGAACATCGCCCTGCTGTTCATCGGGCTGGGGCTTGCGCGGATATCAAACCTGTCCTGGAATGAATGCAAGACGATCTCGATCGAAACCGGAATTCAAAACTCCACGCTGGGCATTACACTGGCGGCGCTGATCACGAATACCGAAAGCGGGTTCAGCCCGCTGGCCCTGCCCTCGGCGGTTTATGGCATTACGATGTACGCCGTGGTTCTGCCGTTTCTTGTCTGGTTCCGCAGGCGCTGAAAGGACCGTTATGACAAACAACACTGCTGATGCGATCGTAATCGGTTCTGGTCTGGCCGGATTGGCCGCCGCCGCCGAACTGGGCGACCGAGGCAAAACGGTAATCATACTCGATCAGGAACCAGAAGGTTTTCTGGGCGGTCAGGCCTTCTGGAGCCTGGGTGGCCTGTTCATGGTCGACACGCCGGAACAACGCCGCATGGGTATCCGCGACAGCCACGATCTGGCGTTGCGCGACTGGATGGGAAGCGCACAGTTTGACCGCGAAGAAGACATCTGGCCCCGCAAATGGGCCGAGGCCTATATCGAGTTCGCCGCCGGTGAAATGCGCCCCTGGCTGCATGACATGGGCCTGCGCTGGTTTCCGGTCGTGGGCTGGGCTGAACGTGGCGGGTCTTATGCAAACGGGCATGGCAATTCCGTCCCGCGCTTTCACATCACCTGGGGCACCGGACCCGGCGTGCTGGAACACTTCATCCGCCGGGTCCGCGACCATGTCAGCACCGGCCTGATCCAACTGAAGTTCCGCCATCAGGTCAGCCATATCATCATGCAGAACGGCGAGGCCAAGGGCGTCTCGGGCGAGGTTCTGGCCGATGACGCGGCCCCGCGCGGCGGCAAGACCAACCGTGACGAGGTGGGCGAGTTCGAGGTCTATGCACCATCCGTCATCGTCACCTCGGGCGGGATCGGTGGCAATTTCGAAATGGTGCGCCAGAATTGGCCCCGCGACCGCCTGGGCGAACCACCCAAGGACATGGTGGCGGGTGTGCCCTTCCATGTGGATGGTCGGATGATCGCCATCAGCGAAAAGGCCGGTGGCCATGTCATCAACGGCGACCGTATGTGGCATTACACCGAAGGCGTGCGCAACTGGGATCCGATCTGGCCCGCCCATGGCATCCGCATCCTGCCTGGCCCCAGCTCGATGTGGTTCGACGCGCGCGGAAACCGGTTGCAGCCCCCCTGCCTGCCCGGGTTCGACACGCTGGGCACCCTGCGCGAAATCCTGAACACCGGCTATGAATACAGCTGGTTCGTCCTGACACAGAAGGTCATCAAGAAAGAATTCGCCCTGTCCGGATCGGAGCAGAACCCCGATTTCACATCAGGCAGCTGGAAGGAAGTGATCCGGCAGCGCATCCTGTCGGGGTCGAAAGCCACCGGCCCGGTCGAGGCGTTCAAGGAAAAGGGCGAGGATTTCGTCGTCGCCAACACGCTGACCGAACTGGTGAGCGGCATGAACCATCTGGGCGAAGGTCTGATCGACGAGGCGCATCTGCGCGCCCAGATCGAAGCGCGGGATTCACAGGTTGACAATCCGTTCTCAAAAGATGCGCAGATGATGGCGATCCTGGCGGCGCGTAACTATCGCGGCGACAAGCTGATCCGCACCGCCAAACCGCACAAGTTCCTGGACCCCAAGAACGGCCCGCTGATCGCGGTCAAGCTGCATGTGCTGACCCGTAAGACGCTGGGCGGTTTGCAGACCAATCTGGACAGTCAGATGATCGGCGCCGATGGTCAGGTTGTGCCGGGCCTGTTCGCAGCCGGTGAAGTCGCCGGTTTCGGTGGCGGTGGCTATCACGGCTACAACGCGTTGGAGGGAACTTTCCTGGGCGGTTGCATCTTTTCGGGTCGCAACGCCGGGCGATCGAGGGCCATCGCATGACAGCCCCGCATTTTTATTTGCGCATCATTTTGATCACCGGCTCACCCTGAGCATCCAGCAAGGCCAGCGCGTTGCCTTGCATCGCGAAGGTCGTGACAGTTTGCATCGCCTTCAGAAACTGCCGCTCGACCTCGTCCAGCGGGGGTGGGCACGCCATAAGCGTTGCAGCCATATTGTCCGGGAATTCGATCCGATTGGCGGAAATCTCGGCCTGACCACTGAACCGGTTGCAACCGCCGCTGCCTGAAAATGCCCCGCCCTGCCCGAAAATAAGTTCAGGTCGTTTCTCTGTTTCGACAGACGCACCATTGAGGCCCGAAGCGACCCATTCGGTGTTTTCCAGCATCACGGCACCTTGGTGTTGCACCTGTATCATCAGCAGGTCAGCAGAATTCTCGGCCCCATGTGTCAGAACCGGATAAACAGTATCGGTGATGAACAACAGCTTTTGCCCCTGCATGACCGAAGCACGCACGGCATATCTGTGCCCGTCCTGAATCAATGCATCATCGTAGGTCAGTTCGAACTGCGCCGGAACAGCGTTCAGAGCATATCTCTGCGCGGCAAGCGTTTCGGCCGGCGCATCCGCCAATGAGATATCCTGAAGCTCGACGAACAAGGTCGTGTCAGGCGAGAGCGCAATACGCTCTCGGTAGGTTGCAGTTCCTTCGACGGTTCCGGCAAGCGATGCGCCGCTCAAAATGGTGGCGAACGCAACAGCAGGAAACGTGGAGCGGCCGAGTGTCAGCATGGCAGTACCCCTTAAAGCAATACGTCTACAAATGATTGCTGTTCATCCGACATTTACAAGTACGCCGCGGACAAAGCGGCAAATCCGTGCCGATATTATATCGGCCAGATCAACGGGATCAGCAGGGACGCCAACAATCCGACCGTCAGGTTCAGCGGCACGCCCACTTTCATGAAGTCGGTGAACCTGTAGCCTCCGGGGCCATAGACCATCATGTTCGTCTGGTATCCGATCGGAGTAGCAAAAGATGCCGAGGCCGCCACCATGACCGCGACGACCAGCGGACGCGGGTCTATTCCGACCGCCTGTGCCAGACCGATGGCGATCGGGGTGACAACAACCGCCACGGCATTGTTGGAAACCAGTTCGGTCAGCACCGAGGTCAGCAGGTAAATCGCCCAGATAATCAGGAATGGCGGCAAGACGCTGAGCCCCGGCGCAACGGCCTCGACGATCAGAGAAACCGCGCCCGAGCTGTCCAGCGCAGCCCCTATGCCCAGCATCGCGAAGATCAACGCCAACAGGCGACCTTCCACAAATGAAAACGCCTCATCCGCATCGATACAGCGGGTCAGCAGAACCACGGCGCAGGCCACAATCGACAACAACAGGATAGGCGCAATGCCCAGCGCGGCGAGGGCAACAATCCCTACAAGAGCCCCAATCGCAATCGGTGCATGGCTGCGACGGAAGGCACGAGCCGACGGCTGGGTGACGTCCACCATGTCCATTTCCGCCGCCAGCCGCCGGATATCCGCCGGGGCACCTTCCAAAAGCAACGTATCCCCAACCCTGACCACCAAGTCATCCAGCTGACGGCCGATATTCTGGTTGCGGCGGTGCACCGCCAACACGTAAACGCCATAACGACGCCGAAGCCGCATCATCCCAAGAGTCCGCCCCACCAGACGGCATCCGGGCGTGATCAGCACCTCAACCGTCTTGGTTTCAACGGCGGATACCTGATCCACGCGTTTGAGTTCCTTGTTGCTTTGCAAACTCAATAACTCGGTCATCTCGGTCCGTAAAACCACACGGTCGCCGACCCTTAGCTCAACGCCTTTCAAATTGCGCCGCAGTGATTCATCCCCGCGAACCACGTCGATCAGACGCACGCCGGGGCGTTTGAACAACTGCACGCCGGTCACTTCGCGCCCGATCAGGTTGCTGTCCGGCGGAATGACGGCCTCGGTAAAGAACTTCATCTTGGACCGATCACTGAGCAGCGACGCCATGCTGTCCCGCTCGGGCAACAGTTTGGGCGCGATGAACCGCAAATAGATCATGCCGTAGATCACCAGCGCGATCCCCAGCGGCGTGACTTCGAAAATCGTAAAGGGTTTCATCCCCTGCGCGCGGGCCACACCATCCACCAGCAGGTTGGTGGATGTGCCGATCAATGTCAGCGTGCCGCCCAGAATGGCCGCATAACTCAGCGGAATCAGCAATTTGGACGCGGGAACATTTAGGGTGCGGGCGATTTGCACAAAGACCGGTATCATTACCACGACCACTGGCGTATTCGAAACCACCGCCGAGGCCAGCACGACAAACCCCATGAGCAATGCGATAGCAATACGCGGGTTCACCTGAGCTTGCTTTTGCGCGGTCGAGGTGAACGAGTCCAGGGCTCCGGTCCGCACCAAAGCCCCCATGATGATGAACATCGCGGCAATCGTCCAGGGTGCCGGGTTGGACAGAACTGCAAGCGCACTCTGATAGGGCAGAATGCCAGTTACAAGCATCAGTGAGACACCGCCAATGGCCACGACTTCGGTCGGATAAACCTCGCGCAGGAACATGATGAACATGCCCGCAACGATGACCAGCGCCAGAACTGCGCTTCCTGTGTCTGTCAGTGAAAGGAAATTCATTCGTGGTATTCTGTCCGAACCCGGGCCCAAGCGCCTGATGACATGCAGTGTCACGCATTGCGCCCGACAGAGCAAGCCTGACGATGACTATTCGGGCCCGGCTTGTTCCAGGCGCCCTCCGACGCGCACCATCCGCACGGATTTGGCTTGTCCGTCACGATCATCGGTTTCGACG
>NZ_JBXWSM010000111.1:0-8044 GCF_059613405.1 Ruegeria sp. BHSA118 | reverse complement strand
GTATGACCGCCCCGAGCGTGCGGCGGGGCAGACCAAATTCAACTACTGGCGCCTTTGGAACTTTGCGCTGGACGGTATTACCGGGTTCAGCACCGTACCTCTCAGGATTGCGGGCTATGTCGGCATGCTGACTGCGTTGGCCGCGATCATCTATGGTGTTTTCCTGATCTCACGCACCCTTGTTTACGGGGTGGATGTACCCGGCTATGCCTCATTGATGGTTGCAGTGCTGTTGATCGGTGGCCTGCAACTTGTCGTGCTGGGCGTCATCGGGGAATATCTGGGGCGGCTTTATGCAGAGGCTCAGAAACGCCCGCTTTACATTGTCGAAAGCAGCCTGGGGTTTGAGCCCCTGGACGGTCATTCATCCTGATCCCTCGGCCTCATCTGCGCCGGTAGACAAGAACCTGCCCGTCCCCCAGTGTCCCGGAAAACGCGTGCACGCGTTCCAGCCGCCCTTCCGCATCACGTTGCAGATCAGGAATGGCACGGAACATCCGGTCGGGGAACAGAACAACCAGCGCCACAGGGCCAGGTTGGGCCATTGCCTCGGAATAGTCCTGCGCATCCCCGATGGTTCCCCAGTCGGCGTCGAAATGGTCTTCGAAAAGGGGGCCGCCCGGGTTGATCGCATATATCCGTTCTGACGGGCTGCGGGTTTCTTCCACAAGCGCAAAAGCCCCCGCCAGATCCTGTTTCGGAGCAGAATAGTTCCGCTGCACCAGGAACACGGACACCACGATCATCGCCAGAACGCCCAACGCAAAGAGCGGCGATCCAAACCGGGGCTGTTGAGCCCACCGTGCCACCGTATCAGCACCGTATCGACACCCCACAACGGCCAGAATAAGGATCAGCCCGATATCGACGAAAAAGAACCTCGGCCAGATCCGCATCTCAAGTGACAGCAGAAGCAGCAGCGTCACGGCGATATGCATGGCGATGGACGGGAAAAACAACGGCTGCACCGCATGCGCCCCCACCGCACCGAAGCCGATGACGGCCAGCCCACCGATCGCGATGAACAACATCAGCGGGCCGGTATCCCCAACCGCGGTCCGCAAACCTTCGACAATTGTCCAGAGCGGGTTCTGATATTCCTGCATGGGGTCCACGGCGGATGTCGCCGAAACCTCGCTCACCGTGCCTGCAATGCTTGGCAAGATCGGCAGATACGCGAACAGGACCAGAACCAGCGCAACCGCAACACCCACCAGCGGATGCAGCACCCATTCGCGGGTCAAAGCGCCCCGGCCGAACCCGGTCACCAGGGAAAGCAGCCAGATGAGGCCCAGTGCAACAAAGAAAAATGCACCAGTCAGATGCGTGAAAACAGCGGCCGCGGCGGTAAAGCCGAACGCAACCCAGGTGCCGGTCGCTGGCTGGCGCATCCCCCGCAGAAAGAAAATGAAGCCAAGCGTGCTCCAGAATGCAAGCTCGGTATATCCGCGCGCGTTCTGAGAGAACCAGACCTGATGATAGGACAGGGCCACCAGCAAGGCAGAAACATGCGCAATCGTGCTGTCTGCAACCTCTTTTGCCAGCCACCAGATTACCCCGACAAGACCGACGCCAAACAGGA
This sequence comes from Ruegeria sp. BHSA118, assembly GCF_059613405.1. Lineage (NCBI taxonomy): Bacteria > Pseudomonadati > Pseudomonadota > Alphaproteobacteria > Rhodobacterales > Roseobacteraceae > Ruegeria > Ruegeria sp. BHSA118. The sequence continues at coordinate 6,462 of NZ_JBXWSM010000111.1, read as the reverse complement.
CGGCCGGAAACCGGTATGCCCAGGCCTGATCTCCGAATATCTGGGAAACCAGCTTTGCCTTCATGCTGAAAAAGTAATGATGGTTCATCGAATATTCGCGCATCATCTCATTCCACGGAAGGCTGACATGCGTATCGACGGTCCGGATTTCGTCATACCACAGGGGCGCATTCAGCCCGGCGCTTCTGAGGACTGCGGCAAGAAGAAGAATGAACAGGAGTATTGCCAGATCGTTGCGGTCAAGCGCGGGGGAAGGCTGTTTCATGGGCTTCTCCAGTCCACTCGGTTCAGGTCAGGCACCCGGCAAAATCGTCGGCCTGGACGCGGCGCATGCAGGTGCCGGTCCTTCTTTCGCATCCCACCGTATCCGGGGCGCTTACTGACACAAGGCTCGGATGCAGGCGGTTTCACCTCAAAGCAGCCCAAATACTCGACAATATACAAAGTATCCCCTTATTGTTTCCATTTCATGCGCCCTGTCAGGCCACACCATCCAGCATCTGCCGATAAATCTGTTCGATCCGTTCATGCACATGGGTTGGGTCGAAACGGTCCTCACGTGCCAATGCGCGGGCGTTGGCCCCCAGGGTTTTGCGCAGCCCCTCGTCCCCTGCCAGTTCCAGAACGGCAGCCGTCAGCCCTTCGACATCACCAACAGGGCAAAGCCGCCCAACCCGGTCCGACACAAGCTCACTCACACCGCCGCAATCGGTCGCTATCACGGGCAAACCGGCGTGAAAGGCCTCGACGATTGAAATCGGCAGAGCCTCCCACCGGGACGTGAGCAGCATGAAATCCGCGGCGGCCATATGCAGGGGGACGGTATCGATCGGCCCCAGAACCCGGATGTTGTCACGCACCCCGGCCGAAGCAATCCAGCCCGAAAGCACGTCCGCCAGAGGGCCGTGGCCAGCCAATGCGATCACGATATCGCGCCGGACCTTCACCAGCCGGGCCAAGACATCGATCATCACGTCGATACCTTTTTGCGGATCCAACCGGGCCGGGCTGAAAATCAGCACGCCTTCCCCATCGCGCAAAAGCTCCTGTCTCAGCGCCAGAACTGCGGCGGGATCCTGATCCGGTGGCGGCGGCACACCAAGCCCAAGCTGGGCGGTGCGCGCCCGCGGCAGGCCACGCGCAATCAGTTCATCGAGGGTTTTACGGCTGGGACAGGCGGTGACATGCGCCGCAAACTGAGCACTGCGCGCCACCCCGCCATACCGTTCGGGCGTCGAACCATGGAAGGTGAAAAGGCGACGTGTCGGCTGACCGGCAAGCGCCAGCCGGGCCACAAGTGCGGGGGCGGTTTCGTGAGAATGAACAACGTCGAAACGGCCGCGGGCGACGATCTTTCGCAGTTTTTGCACGCACCCCATGGCGGCTCCAAGCCGTCTCGTCATGCTGAGACCCTCATCGTCCGACACATGTTTCAGGTCCAACGCATGAAACCCGAGATCGCGCCCTTCCTGGCCCCATGGACCAGGCGATCCACCCAGTTCGACATGATGCCCCCGATCCCGCAGATGATCTGTCAGATCCAGAATATGGCGCTGAATTCCACCTCGTTCGAACGCAGGCCCCAGTTGCAAAATTCGCAACTGTCTGGTGGATGACCCGGCCGCAGCATTCGGATGTATCCCCGGCTGCCCCGTAACACACGTCATGGACGAAACCCCTTACTCTCCCTTGTCCGGGCGCATGCGGGCACCATGTGCCCCTGCGACCGGAAAGGGTTGTACACAATAGATTACAGACTCCGCGCCTCTGATCTGATATTGTTCAAGGCTGAGCCATACTAAAACATGGCCATCATATGGCAGGTGCGCAGTACGTCAAAGGTATCCTCGACAAAGATACGTCTGGAGGGTGAGTGAATGTACGAAGCAATTGGCCAGCCTGCTGGCGAAGAAAATTTTGAAAACACTGAAACAGCCGTAACCGACAAGGTTCTCATCGTCACGGGTGGGGCTACGGTTGGCGGCAGCATGGTGGAAAGCAACAGCACCATCGTCGATGCCCTTGGCCGACAATTGGGCATCATGCGCACGTCCTCGGCCATCTGGCAGGATGTGGCGCTGAAGGCGGTCAGCGCCGAAATGCTGTTGGCCCGCGCACTTTTCAAGCGGCGGCCGAAATTCCGGCGGGCGCCTTACCGCGCCGCAGTCGAGCGGTATTTTTCATCTCAATCCTATGTCAGCGCTCCTGAACTGACCGAAGTCGTGCTTGCAGGCGATCTGCGCAAGGAAGGGATTGCTTTTGAAGCGACCACTTTCGCCGGACTTGCTGATGCCGAAACACGCAACCGACTTCTGGGTGAATGCAAATGCGTCTTTGTTTCAAGCACATTGATGCGAGATATGAGCGAGCTCATACCGCTGGTTAAGATGCTGAAACGACCCCATAACAAGGTTGTTGTCGGGGGGGCCCTGGTTTCACTTCTGCATGATGACTGGACACATGTTCCGGGTGCCGATCTTGTCGCCATCGGCTATGGGGAAATGCTTGTTCCCGTATTGGCACGCTGGATCAAAAGCGGCTATCGCGACATTGAACCCCCGGAAAACGGTCGCATCGTGGAACGTCTGGGCAATACGCTGGTCTACAGCGGCAGCCCATCCGGAAAAAGCCTCGACTGGCTGCCCACTCCGGACTGGAAACTGGCCGAGGCATATCACGGCCGCAGTTTCGAGATGATCAATTATGAATCCGTCCGCGGCTGCCCCTATCGGTGTTCTTTCTGCAATTTCCCCTTCCTGTTCGAAGACACCATGTTCCGGGTCAAATCCGCCCAGAAGATTTTCGACGACTGGATGATCTACGCCAAGGGAGGAGCAAAGATCATCAATTGCATGGACAGCCTGTTCACCATCCCGCCCAAGCGCCTCAAGGAATTGTGCGAGCTGTTGATCGAAGCAGGCAGCCCGGTCGGCTGGACCTGCTATGCGCGTGCGGGCGATCTTGCCAAACCGGGCACCGCAGCGTTGATGAAAGCGGCAGGCTGCCAGCTGGTGCATATCGGATACGAGACCGGCGATCAGGGCGTTTTGGACAACATGAACAAGAAATCCGATGTCGGGCACAATGTTCAGGCGCTGATCAATTGCCGCGAAGCGGGGCTGACAACGGCCATTACATTGATTGTGGGTTTCCCGGGTGAGACAAAAGCCAGCCTGCGCGAAACACTGAAACGTTTGAAAGAAGCGCCGCCGGACCTGTTCTTTGGCGGAGGCTTCAACACCCGCATGGTGTCCATGCCCGTACTGCAACCCGACCAACGGCGACGTTTCGGCCTTGTCACACAACTCGATCATCTGTCCTCTGCGCCTTACTGGAAGCATGACACCATGTCATGCCGTGACGTACCCAGCGGATTGCGCTGGCTCAACCGCAGCCTGATAGAAGAAAAAGTCGCGCTGGAAGGCAGCCTCTTTTATGAGGGGCTTTTGGGATATGATGCTTCTGACCGCGACGACCTGCTTGATTTTCAGGCCGATCTTGTGGCGACGCTGGGACCGTTGAAATACGGGTTCGATCTGGCCCAACAGGTTCTTCGCGGAATTCTGCATTTCGATGTCTGGCGCAAGCTCCGGCACATAACCCCGGAAACCGAGATGCGAACCCCTCAGATAGACCGCACTCCTGAGCAGGTCGAACAGGCGGGGTAAGAGGCCGCCAAATCCGCTCAGACTGTTTCAGAACCGGGCTTTGCGCCGGCATGGTCGAGGGCTGCGGCCGAGTACGTTGTGGCGCAGGAGGAAAGGGCCAAAGTCACGATCCTTTTGCTTCAGCGGGCTTAACAAATTAGAAGCCCTGCCGATATTACGCTCATAATTCACTCGTTTTGTTCACTTGTTGCCTGATCTGGATATCTTTCATTCATATTCGATAAGTAACCCTTATCAGCAGTGATTGATTTTGCCGCGAAATGCGCGCAGAGTGGCGGCCATGAAGCCCCCTGCCCCATATCTCCCCAGCCCCGCCCCTGCCCTGTCGCAGGCAGATCAGGACGCGCTGAGTGATCTTTATATCCGCGGCACCCCCGCCAACACGCTGCGCGCCTATGAACGCGATCTGATCTATGTGACGGCGTGGAAAATGGCGCGCTTCGGGGCGCCACTGGACTGGCCGGAATCCGAGGCCACGGCGCTGACCTTCATCCTCGATCATGCCCGCGATCTGGGTGATGCGCCCGATGAGGATATTGCGCGTCAAACCGCGGAGGTGCTGATTGCGCAGGGGCTGCGCAAATCGCTGGCCTGCCCGGCGCCGTCGACGCTGGACCGGCGCATCGCCTCCTGGCTGGCCTTTCACCGTATGAAGAACCTGACCAGCCCGTTTGATGCGCCGCAGGTCAAACAGGCCCGGGCCAAGGCGCGCCGGGCGGCCGCCCGCCCCCCTGCCCCGAAATCCGCCCATCCCATCACCCGTGGCGTGCTGGAACAGTTGCTGGCCACCTGCCGGGGGTCGCGGCGCGATTGCCGCGACCGGGCGATCCTGATGCTGGGCTGGGCCAGCGGCGGGCGCCGCCGGTCCGAGATCACCGGGTTGATGCGCGAAGATGTCTCGCTGAAGGAGTTCGACACATCAGGCGTCGCCTGGCTGTCGCTGCTGGAAACCAAGACCACGGCCAAGGGAGAGACGCCGCGCCTGATCCTGAAAGGCCGCGCCGCGCAGGCGCTGGTGCATTGGATCGAGGTTGGTGAGATTGCCGACGGACCGCTCTTCCGCCCGATCTCCAAGGCGGATCGGGTGCTGAAACGCCGCCTGACCCCGGATGCGATCTATCAGATCGTGAAACATCGTCTCAGGCTGGCCGGATTACCCGAGGGGTTTGCCTCGCCGCATGGGCTGCGCTCGGGTTTTCTGACCCAGGCCGCGCTGGACGGTGCGCCGATCCAGGCTGCCATGCGCCTGTCGCTACACCGATCTGTGGCGCAGGCGCAGAAATACTATGACGACGTGGATATCGCAGAAAACCCGGCAACGGATCTGTTGGGGTAGATCCAAGCGCCCTTCTGGCGGCACCGGTCAAAATGGCCATGGGCGAAACCGGCTGCATTCTGAAATCAAGATAGGCGGACCTTTGCACGTCTTGACGAACCTCCATTGCCATAAATGGCTGTCCCTCATAAGTTACACATCAGAAAAGCAAGACATGTTCATGTCTCAACAAAAAAACACGCAGTGTCGCACGAGTAGTGGAGCAATGCTCCTTCCGGTAAAAATAACCAAATTTTAACCTCTGGTGGTTCAAAGTTTTGCCATGATTTCATCGCGGAATCATTTTGGGCATCTGCTCAATGGCATGACGGCGCCCACCTGGGTTTGACCAGACCAAGACCATAGCCGGAGGACTTGGAGAAGATGATTGGAATTATCGGGATAGCCATTCTAGTTGGCCTGTGCGCCGGCGGGTTTGCTTTGATTTCCGGTGCGTCCATCCTGATGGCTCTGGGCAGCTACATCCTCTTCGGCTGGCTGTTCATCATTGCAGCTCTCATTGTTATCGGCGCTGTCAAAATCGTGAAGACACGCGTGCAGAAACAAAACCCCGCCTATTCCAGCTAAGCGCCTAGTCCCGTCCGGCGACCCGCTTGGCCACATAGCCCAGAAACGCCCGCTGCGGGTTTCTGATCTGTGGGCGGCCTGACGCGGCCCAATAAGCCAGCCAATCCGCTTCCAGCGCATAGACATCGCGGCCGGGCGCCATCGCCCTGGCCTCCTCCAGCGCCTGCGGCGGCAGGACCGGCTTGTCCGGCCCCTCAACCACCTGACCCCGGCGCGAGAACCGGATCAGGTCGCCCGGCTCTTCGGTCATCTCATAATCGGGCAGGTGATCGGCTGCGATCATGTCACGGATCATCTTGCGGAACACCCGCCGGGGTGAGGCCGAGCCGGACTTTTTCAACAGCACCTCGACCGAGATCCGCCATTCGGGCTGACGGCCGCAATGTTTGCGCGCCAACTCATAGATCCGCCGCTCGAGCGGTTTGCGCAGGCGGAAGTAATCGCGGCTGAGGGTCAGGACCGATTTCGCCAATACCGCCCGAAACAGCCAGTCCGACAGTTTCACACTGACGCTGACCATCCGGCCCGCCCTTGTGTGGCGGACGATCTCCCAGCTTTCGATCAGGCCAAAGCCGGTGGTGGTCTCTTTCTCGCCGGTGACGATGTTGGTGGTTATCCTTGTGCCGGCCAGCCGCTCGAACGCTTCGCGCAGGCGTTTGTATCCATCGCCGCTGGTTTCGCGGTTGGTGGCCACCAGCAGATCATGCGCCTTCAGATGCAACACCCGGCTGACCGTCCGGCCCGCATTGATCGCCGCCATCAACTGGCTGATACAAAAGATCAGGATGTCCTTGTCGTGGATCGTCGCCAGACCGCGCACCGAAGGCGTCACCGTGATCTGGACCCCGTTATGTTCGTAATTGAGGATCCGACGATCCGGCCGGGTCGAGA
>NZ_JBXWSM010000110.1:0-8882 GCF_059613405.1 Ruegeria sp. BHSA118 | reverse complement strand
AGGCGATTCAAGCAGCCTGTTGGGTGGAACATTGATCATGACCCCGCTAAACGCAGCCGACGGCCAAATCTATGCGGTCGCTCAGGGCACAATCCTTGCAGGCGGCGTTTCGGCTGAAGGAGAGGCAGCCTCAGTCGTGCGTGGGGTGCCAACTTCGGGCGTGATCCCATCGGGTGCACGGGTCGAGCGTGAAATTGACTTCGACTTGTCAACTCTCACTCAGATGCGCCTTGCACTCAGAGAGCCCGATTTCACCACCGCCGCGCGCATCGAAACCGCGATAAACATCGAGTTCAACAGAGCCGTGGCAATCATGCGGGATTCCGGCACGGTTGAGATCAACGTCGCGGCGACGCAGGCGGTTTCCACAGCCCACGCCATAGGGCGTATCGAAAACATTCTGGTCGAGCCTGAATCGAAAGCACGCGTTGTCGTCGATCAACGCTCTGGCACCATTGTCATGGGGCAGGAGGTCCGAATTTCGCGTGTTGCGGTGTCTCAAGGCAACTTGACTCTGACGGTTCAGGAGGCACCGATTGCGGTGCAGCCCAACCCGTTCGCCAGAGGTGAAACAGTGGTCGTGCCACGGACAATCGCAGGTATCGAGGAAGAAGAGGGAACCGGCCTCGCCGAAATCCCCGAGGCCACCACGTTGTCCGAGGTTGTCGCAGGTCTGAACGCGCTTGGGGTCTCGCCTCAGGACATGATCGACATTCTGAAAACGATCAAGGCAGCAGGCGCGCTGCACGCGGAATTCATCGTCAGGTGAAGGGCACAGCCAGCTTGATGGGCGTGCTGCCGGTACGCCCGCCCCAGCTGTGATCTATTTCGATTTCCAGCTGTCCAGCCAGCGTCGAAACCTGTTGTGTCGCTCTTCTATGGCGTCACCCGCCGCATACAGGCCGTCTTCCACGTTTTCGATCATCGGATCGATCCGAGATTGCCGGAACCTGCGCCAACGCACCCATATCGCCCAGACAAACGCCGCAAAGATCGTCAGGAAGATGATATTGAACCATGGAATGATCCGAACATCCGGGCCATCCACATGCTTGATGAAAATGGCGTTGGGAAAGATCGACATGAATTCGTTGCGCCACCCGTAATGGGTTACGACCACCCATTTCGGGTTCTCCTTGGTCGATTTCGCATCATTGGCCTCGGTATACAGGTTCGCCGTGTCGAACTTGAAATACGGGGGCCATCCCCAGCCGGTATCCTCATTTCGGTACACGATGGGTTTTCCGTTGGCCCGCACCGCCTGAATGAACTGCACATCCCGGTTGGACAGGCTGGTGGATTGATCTTCCGGCTCTGACCAGAAGATCCGGGTCCAGTCGTTCAGATCCTGCCGTTCTTCATAGGTGTTGACGATGCGCACAATGTCATGCTGGGGCAGAGAATATTGCAGGATCACGGCAATCGTACCCCAGAAAATGATAATGAACGCCCATTTCACATAGGCCATGCCTAAACCCTCACATGTAATTCACGATGTAGATCAGCGCGCCAATCGCCACCCACGGCACGATATAGACACCCAGGATCAGTTTACGCCGGAACGAATTGTCATACACATGCAATCCGCGTTCGACAAAGGCTTCTTTGTTGCCCGTCTTGCCCTTTTCGTCCCACCAGTTCTCCAGTTTACGACGGCGTATCCCGCGCGAGTAGAACGACAGCCCGACATAGGCAATCGTCTGGATCACCAGCAAGATCAGCAAAAGGCGCAATAATCCAAACATTTCAACCTTTCCTCACCGAACCCCAGGGACCGACCCGAGCAATTATGTCATCGCTGACCCGATCGTCGCCGCTCATATCCGGCTCATGCCCGAACAGGGCGGCGCGGGCGCCTTGCTTGTCCACCTGATATTCGCGCGCAAGGAAGTCGGCCACATAGGCCTTCTTGCTCTCAGGCCAGCCTGAATATGTGCTGTAGAACAATTCTTTGTGGCAGATGAACATCTGGCGCGGGTCCAGCGGGGCCAGTTCGGCCAGCAGCATGTTCACCAGATCGCGGTTCGGCGTATCGGCGGCGCGAAGCGTGTAGAAATAGGCCGGGTGGTCCGAGGTGATGCGCGGCCACGGCCCTCCATCGCTTGCCCAGCGCAGCAGTTGAGCAAGCCCGTGATACGCTTCGGGCAAGCGATCCGCGTGGTTCCGAGCCAACCGCCGCATGTCACTACGATCCAACCCCGTCAGGTTGACATCGGCATCCGTTGCCGCATCGACGGTCAGGAAATCCATCTTCTGTTGCAGGATCGCGGCCGCATCCACACCGCGCGCCTTGACGATGGGTTCGACCAGATCGTTGTAATCCAGAAACTTGGCAATCTGGTTCCGCTGCGACGGATCAAACGTGTATTTGATCGACATGTCGTCCGGCTTTTTACCCATGCAAATCGCTGCCGGGTGATCTACGTCGGGAAAAAGATAAAGCCCACCGAAATGCGCGGTCCAGAAATTGCGCTGCTCAAAATCCGTATGTCGCAGGCGCACCGGGTTTCGGGTGACGTCTCCGGTTTCCCTGGCTGTTTCGATCATCCTGGCGATCAGCACATCGTCGAACCAGGCGTCTTCTTCGGTTTTGAACCGTTCGACCATGCCCGCCAGTTGCTCGGCCTTGCGCAGCGTTCCGCCTGCGGTGTCGGCCTCGATCTCGATCTTGCGCAGGTTCAGAAGGTCGCGCGGGGTGGTGAGTTTGATGACCGAGTTCACCAGCTCTCCGGCCACCGCATCGGTGGCGGTCAGGGCGAAGAGCTGCGCCTCGTTCATCTCGATAAATTCGCGCAGGATATCGCGCGAGGTCGAGAATTTGACGTTCAGCAGAGGCGCGCGTTTCTGCTCGGTCGTCAGCAGGATGAACTGCCGATTGACCCCGTTGGGGTTGAGGTAAAGCTCGTCCTCCAGCTCAATCCCCACCTCCGGCGAATAGCCTGAGATATCGACATGGAAATCCATCAGCGCCGTGGTCTTGCCCGCCAGATGCTGCAGCGCGCGGTTATACCGCTCGACCAGAGCCGGGCTGGAGATGTGGACGAGGTTGCCGAACATCAGGCCTTTTTCGATGAGGCGGATCATGACACTTGCTCTCTGCCCAGTTTTCCTCGAACGAATACCTCAACCGGCTTCAAAGCCTTCAAAAAATCTTGCCGGTATACATCCTTTTCATCATCCAAGCGGTCATAAAGGATATTGCGTTTCTCTCCTAAGATTTCTCGATAGGACTTCGCTAATTCAGTATCCCCGTAGTAATTAGCGTCCAGAAAAAGCTTAATGTAGACAAATAGCTCATGTTCAAGTGTCTTTAGAGGTTCAAAGAGTTTGGACAATTCTTCTCCCCAGACTGCATCTGCCTCTAGCAACAAAGCGTCGAGTTCGTTTCGTTTTTCCGAGTGGCGTTCCCAACGTTTTGCGTAAGCGTTGATAACTCCCCGCCGACGTAGTTCTGCATCTGGCAATCCGTCAGCTTCAGCCTCGTCGGTCCGCAATTCAGAGTTCGACATAGCGGGGTGGCGAACCGAATAAAGCGCATCGCGGTATCGGTATGTTGCAATCATGATGCGGCGCGCCAGATCAGAGTCGGCTGTCCAGATGTTTTGGTTTTTCCAGGTGCTCAAGCCTCGAAATGCGGCTATTGCTGCCGCAACGGCAGCGCCCGCCATAACAGTGTTAGCCAACGCAGCCCAAGCTTCAGCACTCATCTGCCTTTCCCCTCCAGATACCGCCGCTTGGCTTCTTCCATCCGGCCCATCTCACGCACTGCGTTCTCGATGGCGACCTCGTCGCTCTTGTCGGCATAGCGGAACTCGCTGTCGGCGTAGCGGTTGATCTCTTGCATCACCATCTCAACCGTGATCGGCTGGCGCAGGTCCTCGATCATGGCCTTCTTGGTGTCGTAGTCGCGGAACAGGAACAGGTCAGGGTTTTCCATCCATTCGTCTGGCAGTTCGAAATCCATCGCGCGGACCTTGACCGCGTCGGTGATGTTCTTGATCGCGCGGCCGGTGAACCGCTCATCCGCCTGCTGGATCGCCTTGAGGTAGGTGCCCATCTTGGCGATCGTGTCCATCTGGCCGATATCGCCGGACACCCGCTCATAGACCTGCAACAAAGCGTCCTCATGCGGGCGCGAATGGCTTTCGAAACTGGCGGCGACGGCTTTCTTGATCTCCTGCGCGGCGTAAGCCTCGTGTTCGCCCAGCGGGATGTCGTGGTTGCGGCCCATCAGCAGGTGCAGGATGTCGATGTAATCCTCGCGCGTTTGCGGTCCGTCCACCAGGAACCGCGCGCCCGCCCGCTGGCGCAGGGCGTCGTCCACATTCTCGGGGTAGTTCGAGAACATGCCGAAAGTGCAGTTACCGCGTACAACGGTGTTGGCGCCGGCAAAGCTCTCCATCAACACCGCAGTGATCTCCAGCTGCCCGGCTGACGATTGCCGGTCGCCGCGTTTGCCTGCCAGTTGGTCGATATCGTCGATGGTGCCGAAGCCGATGACCGAGGGGTCGATGATCGTGTTGATAAACGCCTTGGCGTTCTGGCCGGATTTGCCCTGATAGCTGTCGATATTATCGGTGCTCAGGTTCTGATAGCGGAACGGATAGCCCGCGTTCTGGCAATAGTCGTTGATCAGCCCGGCCATCATCTGGATCAGAGTGGTCTTACCGGTGCCCGGTTTGCCGTCGCCCATGAAGGTAAAGATGAACCCGCCAAGTTCGGCAAACGGGTTCAGGCGGCGGTCGAAATCATAGGCCATCACCATCTTGGCCAGCTTCATCGCCTGATACTTGGCGATATGGTTGCCCACCACCTCGTTCGGTTTCTTGAACGTCATGGTCAAGGTGGTGGATTTTGCCTTGGAGGCCGGCTCGAACCCCCGGATCGTCAGATCATCGGCCTCGATATGCCAGGCTGCGTTCTGGAACGGGGCCAGATGGCTTGCCGACCCTGCGCGCAGGGCGGCCTTGTCCATCAGTTGCTCTGCATAGGCACTGATGGCGGCGATCAGTTGGGCATCATCGGGCACGTGTTTGGCCAGTACCTGATCCAGCTCCCACAGCGCGCCATGCAGGGCAAGCTGGCCATTGTCGGTCAGAACCTCTTCGATCTCGCCGATATCGACGGTGGTTTCCCCCAGATGCGAGGATAACAGATAAGCCAGCGTATTGCCGAACGTGTGTAACGAGATCAGCGCTTCGGCAGTCAGAACCTCTGAAAACTCGGTCTTCCGCGCGGCGGGCAGATCTCCGGCCAGGTTCGCGCGTTTCAGATCAGCCAAAGGGGTCTGCTCCGCATAAGCCTCCGCCACCGCCAGAGCGATGGCAATGGCCCGACGAATGGCCTGCTGCGCAGTGGCCTGCGGGGGCGAGACCAACGCATCGCCATCGTCCGAGGCCTCGATCCGTTCAACCAAATGCACACCGTCCGAACGCACCGTGCGCCGCGTGACCAGACCTGGTGTCGTGGATCGAAACCGTCGCCCCGTAGAAACCCCCGGAGACCGCTCGACCGCCACTTCAACCGGTTTCGCGATCCGCGGTGCATGCTCGAACCCGTTCAACAAGGCCGTCGCCGCTGGGTAATGCTTGCGAATGTCGTCTTCGCGCAATTCCATCTTATCTGACGTCAAACTCATCTCAAAAACCGCTCTTGCTTCATCTTTTCAAAAATACTCTCGCCGGAGGCGAAACTAGTATCGCAACACCTGCCCGGCCTTGCTGACCACGAACTTGCGCACATCGGCAAACCCCGGCGGATTGCGCTCCGCCAGCACCTGGAAAGGACGTTGGGGCAGGATGATCGACCGCTGCGTTCGCGTCGCCCCGGTCTCGGCCCCTTGCCCGCCGAACGGGTCCAGTGCAAAGACCTCGCGTTCGACGGTAGAAAACCAACCGGCGCGTTCTTCGATCACCTCTTCGCTTTCCAGCTCCTCGGTGGTCCAGGCAAGCGCCCAATCCTGACCTTCGGGCGCCTGTGCGTCCTCCAGCACCTGCCGAAGGGGGCCGGATTGCTCGGTATAGGCCGAGGAATACATTGGCCCCACATGAATGCGGCGCAGGTGTTTGGGGTGCAGGTCGTCGAAATCATGATCGAACCCCTTGGCGATGGTCACCAGCTTCAACCCGCCCAAAGACTGCGCCATCAGATGCGCCTGCACTTCGGGCCAGCGGCGTTGATCCTTGGGCAGGGCGGTTTTGCCGCTGTCTTCCAACTGCATCAGATAGATGACAGGTAGGTTGACCTGACTGTCATAGACCGCCCAGTGGATCATGAACTTGCGCCGCTCGCCCTCATTCCCGATCCAGTGACATTCAGGATCGTTGCGGGCCCAGAACAGCTGTCCTTTCAACAATTCCTCGTAATAGAGCCTTTGGGACAGCGCGAATTGCAGCTTGGTGGGGATCTCCTGATCACCGATGATCGTCCGAACCATATCGGTTTTCAGGTCGTCTTCCGAAGGCATATTCGCTAGATGCACCTGCGCCTGTTGCGCGTCGTTCGCCATCGTTAGCAACTCGGCCGCCACCGGAAAGCCGCTGTCGCGCTTGTCCATGGCGAGGCTGCCAAAGAACCGCCCCGTATCGCGCCCAACCAGCAGGTATTTCATGGACAGCGCACGGAAGGTGTAGAGCAACCCCGAGAGGTAACGCGACACGATCCGCACTTCTTGTTTCGAGATCGCCCCTTCGGCCTCCATCGTCGCAGCCACGCGCAAAAGGTGAACGGTGATCACCTCGAATTTGCGGAAATAGCGGCGCGAGGCGAAAGTGTCTGTCAGGCCGACATGATCTTGGGTAGGGTTAGTCTCCATTAATCTCCACCATCTCCGTCCCCATCCGCGTCTCCCGAGTGATACCCATCAGTGTCGTTGTGGAACGCGATTTCGGCCGAAACCGGGTCTTCCTTTTTGTAAACAAAATAAACCAAGTGCCCGACCCCAGCGAACACTGCTATCCCAATAGCCGGAGCCCAAAGGGACTCTGTGATCCAATAGAAAATTACGCCTAGACCAATAGCGAACCAGCGCAGGATCATCGCATTCTCGACCCAAGCGGGAAGCTGAATGTCCCTGCGCGTGAGACCCGATGAATAACGGTTATTGGTCTGTTTAGTCACAATTGTGACCCTCAAGAACCCCCGTACAAATTCTTATCATGCTTCTCGACAATCGAGGCAAAGCGGCGGGCAAAGCGTTCATCCGCCTTGGCCTTTTTCTCCAGCACGTCGCGGGCAAAGACCATGTGGTCCTCATGCGCCTCAAGCATGTCGGCCATTTTCTGATTGGTCGCGGTGCCGATGGCGGCCATGGCGGTTTGCGCCTCCTGATCCGTCTGCACGCCGATCTCGTTGATACGGTGGGCCACGTCCTGCTGTTGCGCGGTTTTCAGCGATTTGGTCAGCGCGTCATACAGCACCACGCGCTGCTGCGTGTCCGTTTGCAGCTTGTTGATCAAAACCATCTGCGTCGCCGCCTGGTTCTGCAGTGAATCGACCCAGGTCTTGCCCTTTTCGATATAGCGTTCCAGCGTCTGCGATTTGGCCAGCTTGACCTGCTCTTCCTGAACCTTGGCGTTGTATTGCTTGTTCAGCTCAGCCAGTTCGGTTTCCAGCTGGGTACGCGCGGCGGCGTCCTGTTCGACGCTGATCTTGTTTTCCAGCGTTATGATCGCCGGGTCCATGCCTTGTATCTCGGCGCGCAACGCTTCCAGTTCAGCTACGGTCGCCTCGCGGTCATCCAAGGTTACGGTCAGGTTGCCCTCAACCTTCACACGTTGCTCTTCCAGCACCGACAATTGCCCTTGCAGCAGCTTCACGATCACGTCCGATTTGGCGATCAGGTCTTGCAACTTGTCGTCGATATTGGCCGTGCGCATCCGCTCTTGCCGCATCGACTCGGATTTGCCTTTCGAGAAGATGCCGACAAACGACTCCCACCCGGTTTTCGAGCGCATCTCGTCGAAGTCCTTGGAAAACGCGTTGGTGACATCATCCAGCCCCATGATCAGCTCGGCGATATTGGCATTCATCACCTCGGTATGGGCATGTACGTCTTCAAGCGTGGCGTTTTCGATGTCGATGTCCGCCTCGGCGGTGCCGATCTTGGCGCGGGCCGCTTCAATGCGCGAGGTCAGCCCTTCGATCTGAGACTGGCTTTCGCGCACTTTGGCTTGAGTCTCTTCTATCAACGCTTCGAATTGCTGGTTCGACATCGCTTCTATCCCTTTTTTCTTCTATTACCCAATAAGATAGGGAATGTTACACTGATTTACATCCCCTGGATCTCAAAATTCACCCAGACTTTGGCAAACTCCTTCGCAAAAAGAAAGGCGAGACCGACCAACGAAACGAGCAGATTTCGAGTGACTCAATTAAATTAACTTGTTAAGTAAATTTTTGATCAAATCTGGATTGATTCCACATCCAGAGTGGCCATAGACAATTGAGACATCACCTGATTGGGTGCGCGCAACCCAATTCACGCCGGAGGCTTATCATGCTGGACGCAACAACCGATCTGAAGTCAATCCTGAAGAACCCCGAATTGCTTGTAACCAAAGCCTATATCGGCGGTCTGTGGGTAGACGGTGACAATGGCACGTTCAAAGTCACAAACCCCGCTCGGGGCGATGTGGTCGCCGAAGTGGCAGACGTCAGCCGTGCTCAGGTCGCCGGAGCAATCGCACAGGCAGAAGCCGCGCAGAAAGAATGGGCCAAACTGACCGGCAAGGAACGTGCAGCCATCCTGCGGCGCTGGTTCGATCTGATGATGGAAAACGCCGAGGATCTGGGCAAGATCCTGACCGCTGAACAGGGCAAACCCCTGGCAGAGGCCATCGGTGAGATCGGCTATGGCGCGTCTTTCATCGAGTTCTTCGGCG
>NZ_JBXWSM010000109.1:0-9220 GCF_059613405.1 Ruegeria sp. BHSA118 | reverse complement strand
GAACGAGATATTCGAGCCGATGTAAATGGAATCCGACAGGAGCAGGTCACGCAAGAACGGGACTTTCATCGCCTCGGCCTTCGCATTGTCGGTGATGTATTCGCCCATGTACCGGGTGCCGATGCGATAGTCGATCGAGTAGTGAAACCAGTTCCCTGAGTCCCGAAGAATGTTCGAGACATAGGTCTTGCCCAGACCGGACATGCCAAAGAACAGCACCTTCTTGCGGCTTGCCGTGCGCCAGTCTTCGGCTGAGTTATAGATCATCTTGTGCTGTCCCTTTTTTGCCTTTGCTAAATCGGGCAGCGCACGGCGTCAATCACGGCGGCCGGCTCGGTTCAATACCACAAGGCCCATGGCAAGGATGACAAAGCCGAAATAGGCATTCGGCGGCAGCGCTTCGTTCCGCAGAATCGCACCAAGCACGATGGCGACAGGAGGGATGACAAGCGTCACCAGCATCAGGTTGCCGCTGCCCGCCATCGCAAGGACTCGATAGTACAAAAGGTATGCCCCCGCTGTTGCCACAATGGCGTAATAGCAAATCGCAGCCCAGGTGATCGCGGGCAAAACAAGCGTTGGCACCCCGTCCGTCATGAGCGCCAGCGGCAGGATCAGCAGGGTCGAGCCGGTCAGCATTCCAGCGGCCGCGACGACGGGGTGAAGGTCAGACAGATGATACCGTGCCCAAACTGCGGCAAAAGCATACGAGAGCGTTCCGGCCAACACCGCAAGCTGCGCTGTGTTTTGCAGGCTGAAAGACGTGAAGGTCTGTATTCCGATGGTGATCGAGACACCGAGAAAACCCAAGACGACTCCGATCACGCGGGCTTGTGTCAATCGTTCATCCTTGAAAAACACAGCCGCAACCAGAACACCAAAAATGGCCGTGGTCGCGTTCAGAATGGCCGTAAGCCCAGAGTCGATGTAAAGCTGACCCCATGCCATCAAGCTGAACGGGATGACATTGTTCAGCAATCCCATGATCAGAAATGCACCCCAGATGCGCAGAGAGCGGGGCAGCGAAAGCCCCTTGCCCCATGCCACCAGCCACAGCACCAGCATCGCCCAGAATGTGCGGTGCAAAACCGATGTCATAACGGGAATGGAATCCAGAGCGACCCGGATGGCCACAAAGGATGCGCCCCAAATGACGGCCAGAAAAATGAGCTCGGACCAGGCGCGCCGAGAAAGGTGTTTTTGGGCGTTCATGACCGCACAATTTCATTCAATCGAAATATACGCGACCCGAAACCTGCGCATAAAAAGGCCCCGCTGAAACAGCGGAGCCTTGAAGATAGTCATCCTTGGATTAGTTCAGCGCGTATGTGATCTGGAAGCCCACGCTCCAGGCGCTGTTGCCGGTGAATGTTCCGCGTGCATTCGGGCCAGCGCCATTGGCTGTCGCGTCACCGATGTCGGTGTAACGAACACCGCCGGAAATCTTGGCCTTCTCCAGCGAGTACGTCCCGCCCAGACCAACACTCCAGAACCCGTCGGTCGGGCCGAGGTTTGATACTGGCGTGCCCTGGGACGTCTCGTAGCCCAACGTCACAGCGCCGCTGAACTCTTCCGAGAATTGATACCCCAAGCCCAACGAATAGGTGAAGGTCGCATCGGCGTAGTCAACAAGGTTGCTGGTCGGTGGGTAGTTTGGCGGGTTGTACACCAGCTGTGGCCAGTCGACCCAACGGATGGAACCAAACAACAGCGTTTTAGGCGCGACGCCTGTCTGGAAATCCAGGTTGATCGACTGGGGCGTCTCGATTTCGCTGTTTGTGTTGAAAGTGGCCACGGTTCCTGGCGGAATCGGCGGGATCGGTGGTGGGTTCAGAGATTCTGTTTGTGACAGATCGTGACTGATCTTGGAGTTGTAGGTCAGTGACACACGTGCCGCGATTTCCGGTTTCTCCCACGCGACACCGATTACGTAGCCGAATGCTGTGTCGGCGTCGGAGTCAACC
Organism: Ruegeria sp. BHSA118; assembly: GCF_059613405.1. Classification (NCBI taxonomy): domain Bacteria; kingdom Pseudomonadati; phylum Pseudomonadota; class Alphaproteobacteria; order Rhodobacterales; family Roseobacteraceae; genus Ruegeria; species Ruegeria sp. BHSA118. The sequence continues at coordinate 7,256 of NZ_JBXWSM010000109.1, read as the reverse complement.
TGATATCCCGCAGTCAGCGGAACGGTGACCGAGGCCTTCACACGCTGCGCACGAATACCGCCGATTGCGCTGAACCCGCCATCGAATTTGTAACGCAGCAATGCCGTGATGGCGTCCGTGTCCGCTGTGGCCCTCAGAGTGTCGGTGCGACCGCCCGGAATAGGGTTGATCGAAAGAGGGTAGGTGTTTGCGTATTCGATGTCTGCGCCAAAGGGCTGGTCATACATGATCGCGAAATCGAGCTTTTCGGTCAGTGACGTTTTATAGCCCAGATGCGGTGTGAAAAAGTCGTTCGCAACCTCTCCGGAATCGACCGGTTGCCCGATGTTCGGTCCGGCCAAAGCAGGCATGGTGCCCGTTACGCTGGGATTTGTGTATCCCAACCGGAACTGAACTGCTGATCCTTCTTCGAAGATCAGGTTGATGCCCTGACCGCTTCGATCCAGACCGCCTGCATATCCTGCCGTCGCTCCAACGCACAAAGCGCAGGTCGCGAGAAGTGTTTTTTTCATTCTGTCCTCCCTAACAATCCATGGCGGGCTTCAATGGCGTTTGGCTGAGTGTAATGAACGCCTGTCCCGTGTATGATGAGCGATACTCTCTTTTTGGTTACTTTAAGGTCAACTGGTGACGGTGCGTTACGTATTGCGACTACTGTTTTCAACTGTTGCTAAACTGTTACGGCTCTCAGACCAGATATTCAGGAAAATTCCCGAAAAGATGACCGCCGCGCCGATCAGAACCCAGTGGTCAATTGGTTCGTGGTACAGGATCATTCCGACCACTGCGATCGTGGGAAGCCTCGCAAAATCAAATGGGATCACAACTGTCGCCGGGGCGATCGCCAGCGCGTTGGTGATGCAGAAATGTGCCAGCAGCCCCGCCAGCCCGACCAGAACCAAAAACGGAACGGTTTGCGCCGTAGGCAAGGCAATCTGCCCGTCAAATCCGGCTGCGATGGCCCCAAGCACCGCCTGCATTGAAGTAAGCCAGAAAACGATGCACCCGATGCTGGCAAATCGAGTGAGTTTTTTTGTCGTAATCGTTGTAAATGCAAAGAAAATCGCAGACGCGGCTGCGGTTGCAAGGCCGGGACTCATCGGTGCACTGCCTGGGCGCGTGACAATCAGAACGCCTGCAAAACCGATCAGCGCTGCCGTTATCTTGAGGGGCGTCAGACGTTCATTCAGCAGCAGCGGCGACAGCAGAATCACCCAAAGCGGCTGTGTAAATTCCAATGCGAACACCTGCGCCAAAGGCGCAATGGCGACCGCATAGAACCAAAGATTCTGCCCTGTGAAATGCAGGGTGTTTCGCAACGCGTGCAACCCCAGGCGTTGCGTAGAAACCTGAACCCAACCGCCTGTGGCCGTGAGCACGAGGGCGACAACAAGAAACCCGACAAGGCTTCGGTACATCATGATCTCGAACGTGTCGTGCACGAGGCTCAGTTCACGACCGGCAACCGCCATCGAGGAGAAGGACGCAATGGCTCCGGTCATCCACAAGGCGGCCTTGAATGTGTTTTTTTGTGTCTGATTCACGTGCGCACCCCGACCTGGCCGCGCGGTCACGGCCCCGGTATCGGGGCTTTCGCTACGCGATCAAAAAGATTGAATTCGTTGAATCATTGAAACGCTTATGAAGCGTCAGGTTCAAGGCCGTGCCCGGCTTTTTCAGGCACGGCTTGGGAAGATTTCCTGCGATCGGGTCGCTTTGGCGTCGAACGCGGTTGCGGTTTGCCGGATCACTCCCACTCGATGGTTCCGGGTGGTTTCGAGGTGATGTCATACGTGCATCGGTTGATGCCCTTGACCTCGTTGATGATCCGGGTTGCCGTTTCGCCAAGGAACTCATGGCTGAACGGGTAATAATCCGCGGTCATCCCATCGACCGAGGTGACGGCCCGCAACGCACAGGCATAGTCATAGGTGCGCCCGTCGCCCATCACGCCGACGGTGCGGACGGGAAGGATGGCGACGAAAGCCTGCCAGATGTCATCATAAAGCCCGTGTTTGCGGATTTGATCGATATAGATCGCGTCGGCCTCGCGCAGAATTTCCAGCTTTTCGCGGGTGATCTCGCCAGGGCAGCGAATGGCGAGACCGGGGCCGGGGAAGGGGTGGCGCCCGATGAAGCTCTGCGGCAGACCAAGCTCGCGACCCAAGGCGCGGACTTCGTCCTTGAACAATTCGCGCAGCGGTTCCACCAGTTTCAAGCCCATCTTTTCCGGCAGGCCGCCCACATTGTGATGGGACTTGATCGTTACGGAAGGCCCGCCCGAGAACGACACCGATTCGATCACATCAGGATAGAGAGTGCCCTGAGCCAGGAATTCGGCGCCATCGATGGTATCGGCGTGTTTCTGGAACACGTCGATGAACAGTTTTCCGATTATTTTGCGTTTGGTCTCGGGGTCGCTCTGACCTTCCAGTTCGCCAAGGAACAACTCGGATTCGTCGGCGTGGATCAACTGAATGTTGTAGTTGTCCCGGAACATGCCAACAACTTCCGTGGCCTCGTTCTTGCGCAGCAGCCCATGATCGACGAAGACGCAGGTCAGCTGATCCCCGATTGCTTCGTGAATAAGGATCGCGGCAACCGAGCTGTCAACGCCTCCGGACAATCCGCAAATGACCTTTTTGTCTCCGACTTGCTCGCGGATCTTGCGGATCATCTCTTCGCGATAGGCGCCCATGGTCCAGTCGCCCTTGAACCCGGCCAGCTTAACGAAGTTTTCATACAGTTTCGCGCCCTTTGGCGTATGGTGTACTTCGGGGTGGAACTGCACGGCATAGAAGTGCCGCGATGGGTCGGCCGTGATCGCATAAGGTGCGTTGGGCGAGGTTCCGAATACCTCGAACCCAGGTGCGATTTCACTGACATGGTCGCCGTGGCTCATCCAGACTTGTTCATCGCCGTCCGCGAACCAGCCATCCAGGATATCCAGCTTGTCTTTGGGTGTAACAAAGGCGCGACCAAACTCGGCTGTGCCATGGCCGCTTTCGACCTTGCCGCCAAGCTGATGCATCATCACCTGCTGGCCATAGCAGATGCCCAGAATCGGAACGCCATAATCAAAAATCTCTTGCGGGGCGCGGGGCGAGCCCTCGCGCGTCACGCTGTCCGGACCGCCCGAGAAAATCACGGCGCGCGGCGCCATTTCCCGCACGAAATCCATCGTGACATTCTGGTAAGGGTGAATTTCACAATAGACATTCAGCTCGCGCAGGCGGCGGGCGATAAGCTGCGTAACCTGGCTGCCGAAGTCGATGATCAGAAGGCGGTCGTGGGATGTCTGGGTCATAACCGGCTCATAAGTTGCAAGCCTTGCATGTGCAAGCGGTATGGCGTCATTTGGTACAAAAGCTGAGTCAAACCGGCGGAAAGACCAGGTGCCATGTCGAAGATCGAGTTCAGAACGGCTGCTGTGGCGGATGCAGACGAGGTAACGCGGTGTCTGGAAAGTTCTTATGCAGATGCGGTGAGCAGGATCGAGGATCTGCCAGACGTCACTGCCGGAATCGCGGATGACATCAAGACCCACCGCGTCGTGCTTGCGATATCCGGCGGTATAGTCGGGGCCATTGTCTTTGACCAAGTTGACGACGCAATTATGGTGTTCAACCTAGCGGTTGCCCCCGAAGCACAAGGGCAGGGAATCGCGCGGCAATTGATGCAGTTTGCCGAAGAAGAAGCACAGGCGCGGAACCTATCCAAGCTAAGGTTGCGAACCCATAAGATGATGAAAGACACGATTGCGATGTATCGGCACATGGGCTGGAAAGTGACGGACCAGGTGGGTAGCGGCCTAACCATGGAGAAAGCGTTGGAGGCCGATCCTGACTGACCGCCTGCTTCGCGGTGGGGCGGCAATGTCGCTTTTCCCCCCAGAGCGCCGTAATCCCTATGCTTGAGTTCTGGCAAACCTGTATCAAAACGCTCAATCTAACCAACCAGACGGGATTTTCTCATGGCAGAGGCAAACACCCGGCGCAGGGCGAGAGGTGGCGGTGGCGCCGCCCGCCGTGCCGAGCGTACCGCAGTTCGTATCGAGACTGCGAAATACATTGAACGCAACATTCCGAATTTCGAGATCCTCAACGACGAGGCGCTTGAGATTATCGAAAACAACGCGGAAACCGTGTTGGAAGAAATCGGCGTCAACTTTGTCGACAATCCATCCGCTTTGGAACGGTGGCGTGACGCTGGCGCAGATATTGACGGTGAGCGTGTGCGCATCCCGCGTGGTCTGGCGCGTGAGCTGATCAAAACAGCGCCCAGCCAGTTTACCCAGCACGCCCGCAACCCCGAGAAATCGGTTGTGATCGGTGGCCGCAACATGGTTTTGGCCCCGGTTTACGGTCCTCCGTTCGTGCGTGATGCACAGGGTGGGCGCCGCTATGCAACCATGGACGATTTCAACAAGTTCGTGAAACTTGCCTACATGTCCAAGTGGCTGCACCACTCGGGCGGTACGGTGTGCGAGCCGACCGACATTCCGGTGAACAAGCGCCATCTGGACATGCTGAAGGCGCATATGACCCTGTCGGACAAGCCTTTCATGGGCTCGGTAACCGATCCCAGCCGGGCACAGGATTCGGTTGAAATGTGCGAAATCCTGTTCGGCAAAGAGTTCGTGCAGGAAAACACCGTGATGACCTCGCTGACCAACATCAACTCGCCGATGACATTCGACGATGTGATGATGGGCTCGTTGGAGGTTTATGCGCGCAACAATCAGGCCTGCATCATCTCGCCCTTCATCGTGGGCGGAGCGATGGCGCCGGTCTCGGTGGCCGGCACTTTGACACAGGTTCTGGCCGAGGTCATGGCCGGCGTTGCCTACAGCCAGATCATCCGTCCGGGTGCCCCCGCGATTTTCGGCGCGTTCGTGACGTCGATCGATATGAACTCGGGCGCGCCCACCTTTGGCACACCAGAAGCCGCGCATATCACATATGGTGCTGGCCAGTTGGCGCGCCGTCTGAACCTGCCATACCGCTCGGCCGGGTCGTTCTGCGGCTCGAAACTGCCGGATGCGCAGGCTGCCTACGAAACAGCGAATTCGCTGAACATGGGTCTGCTGTCGGGCGTGAACTTCATGCTGCATGCCTGCGGCTGGCTGGAAGGCGGTCTGGTCGCCGATTTCGAGAAGTTCGTCATGGATGCGGATCAGTTGGGAGTGCTGCATTCACTGGCCAAGGGCGTCGCATATGATGAAAACGCGCAGGCCATGGACGCAATCCGCGAAGTAGGGCCGGGTGGTCACTATCTCGGCTGTGCCCACACGCAGGCCAACTTCAAGGAATCCTTCTGGAAATCCGAAGTGCTGGACTACAAGCCATATGAAACCTGGCAGGAAGAGGGCGCGCGTGACACGCGGGCTTTGGCTTCGGCACGGGTTGAACATTTGCTGGCCAATTATCAGCAACCGCAGATGGACCCGGAGACCGCAGCGGCGCTGGAAGCCTTTATTGCCGAGAAAAAGGCCTCCATGCCGGACGCATTCTCCTGATTATTGAAGAACCGAGGCGCGGCTGGCCTGATACAGCTGCGCCTCACCCAACAGCGCAATAAGCAGATCCAGATGCCGCACCAATGAATAGGCGGCATCATCATCTCTTCGCTGTTCATTTACCTCTTTCTCCATCTCAAGCAAACGCAGCAGCGCCTGACCTGAACCGGGCAGCGACCCGTATCCCAGAATACGTTGCAGATGCCTTTCCCGATTGTAATCCCGCGCCCCGAATCTGGCAGCACGCGCCAACATGCTTGGGCGGCGGAGGGTTGCGATCATTGTCATCAGGTCCTGCATGTCATGTGTCCCTTTTTCGAGAATTGATGGGCCCTGTTTCGCACAACCTAAGCGGGTGTTGCCTTGGTCAGAGTCCCCCCGAACGATGGTTTCACGACTGTTTATCTTTTTGAATCAAATCTGGTTCTTGCCTTGTGTGGTTAACGAACGAGTAACGAATGGACCTCTAGTTAGATTTGGTTAACCCACATTCCGAGGGCGAAAAGTGGCAGTTTGTTTTGTCGACGAGGGCAAATAATTATGGAAAACAACATGGCTTTCACCATTCCGGCATGGGTTCCTGAAGGGGCGCAAAGATACCTTGCTCATACCGAGACCGGTCGCTCGATCCGCGATATCGCGCGGTCCGCCGGGTGCCATGCGTCGACTATCCTCAGGCAAATTCGGCGCATCGAAATGCGCCGCGACGATCCATTGGTGGATGCGGCCTTGCAATCGCTCGCAGAGACACATTTTTCAGCTTCGGAGTGCGCCGACGGCCCGACAAGCGGGTCAGAAAACGCGGCTGAAGAAGAATTTGAAAATGAGGCACTGCGTGTGTTGCGCCGCCTGAGCGAGACGGGTTCGGTCCTTGCCGTGGCCGAGGAAATGGATAAGGCGGTGGTCGTACGCGACACCGGCAATGCCGGGGCTACAAGAACCGCGGTTGTAGAGTGCAGGATCGCGCAGGCCCTGGCTTTGAAAGACTGGATCACCTGTGACAATCCCGGTCGAATTTCGCGATATCGGATTTCCGCAGCGGGGCGAACAGCGCTGAGTCATTTGATCGCCAAGGCAGAAAACAAGGCGCGTGCCGGGACTGACTTTGGTTTTGCCGAAGCTCAGAGTGCCTTTCAGGGCAAGCCTTCGGGCGGGCCTGCCGAGCGGATCAAACGCATTCGGTACAGTGCTGCGGAAAGCCCGCTGATTGCATTGTCGCGCAGACGGGATCGTGACGGAAAACCGTTTCTGGATGAAACCCTCGTCAGCGCCGGCGAGCGCTTGCGCGAAGATTTTGAGCTGGCACAGATCGGCCCTCAGGTTTCACAGAACTGGGATCGTTTTCTGACGACAGGTGGTCGACGCAGCTTTGACAGTGAAAGCCATGGAGGAAAGGGGGCTTCTGATGCGAAGGACCGCGTTGCACGCGCCTTGTCCGACCTGGGGCCGGGTCTGAGTGATGTTGCGTTGCGTTGCTGTTGCTATCTGGAAGGGTTGGAGCTGGCGGAAAAGCGAATGGGTTGGTCAGCGCGTTCCGGAAAGATTGTCCTGCGGATCGCCCTGCAACGGCTGAAACGGCATTATCAGGAACAGGCGGAACGAGATCGGATGATCGGCTGAACAGAAAAAAGGCCCGATGCATACGGGCCTTTTCTTTTGATTTGCGGCTTAGGCCATTTCAGGTTCTGCTGACGCCTTCAGGTGCTTCATCAGGTTTTCCGGCGAGGACACGCCATAG
>NZ_JBXWSM010000108.1:0-9237 GCF_059613405.1 Ruegeria sp. BHSA118 | reverse complement strand
CCCAGAGGGATCGAAACCAGATAGGCAATCAGCGTTGACCACAGGCCCAGCGAGATCGAGACCGGCATTTTCTCGAGCACCAGATCAATCACGCTGATCGAGCGGAAATAACTCTCGCCGAAGTCCAGCGTCAGATAGTTGCCCATCATGATCAGAAAACGTTCCAGGGGCGGTTTGTCGAAGCCGAACTCCTTTTCAAGTTCGGCAATGAACTCGGGCGGCAGGCCCCGCGCACCGACATATTTGTCGTCGAAAACGCCGCCCGCCGGTTCTGAACCCGCGCCGGCATCGCCTGCACCTGCAAATCCGGCGAAAACATCCCCCTGACCTTCGATCTGGGCAATGATCTGCTCGACCGGCCCGCCAGGCACGAATTGTACCAGCGTGAAGTTGACGATCATGATGCCCAGAAGGGTCGGGATGATCAGCAACAAACGTCTTAGAATATAGGCGCCCATGTTATCGCAGCGCGCCTTTCGCTTTCAGTGCAGCCTCTTTTTCCGGATTGATCCACCACAGGTCCAGATGACCCAGCGAATAAGGCGGCAGGTTTTCCGGGTATTCATACATATCGTAATATGCCGTCCAGTAGTCTGCGATATATCCCACTGGGACCACGAAGAACTCGTACCGCAGGGCGCGGTCCAACGCCTTCAACGCCGTGTCCTGATCCGCCTGATTGTCGGTATCAAAGGATGCTTCGATGATTGCGTCAACCAAAGGGCTGGCCAATCCGGCCGGGTTGAAAAGACTGAATGCTGCCTCTTCCGACCCGTACATCTGGCTCAACCCGCCACCGGTCGACAAAAAAGACCCGTAGCGCGTGGAATAGACCATGTCATAGTCCCGCTCGCGGCTGCGCAGCGTGTATTGCGCCGGGTCAACCTTTTCCGCCGACGCATCCACGCCAATGGCCTGAAGGTTCTGGACATAGGTTTCAATCATCGTGGCCGTCGAGGTCGGCAGGTTTGAAGGATAGGGGATATTAACCTTCAGTGTCTGCCCTTCCGCGTTACGCCGCACGTTGCCATCGCCGACGGGCCACCCGGCCTCGTCCAGCAGTTTCGCGGCTTTTCGCAGATTTCTGCGATCGTTCAGGCGCGCGGGGTTTGACTCGTGAACCGTCACGGCAGGTTCTGAAAGAAGGTCCTCGGGCACAACCTCACCCAGCCCTTGAAGAAACGCCAGTTCATCGCCCTCGGGCAGGCCATGCGCTTCCAGCGGGGTGCCTTGCGTAAAGGAATTGCGCGGTGAATTCAGACCGAACAGCAAGGATTCATTTGCCCATTCGAAATTGAAGGCCAAGGCAAGGGCCTTGCGTACGTTCTTGTCGGAAAACTGCGGTTTCCCGAGGTTGAAGACGAAACCTGAAGGTGTTGGCGGGCTGCCATCCGGTATCTCATCCCGTACGATCACACCTTCGTTCAGCTTCGGAAAATCATACGCCGTCGCCCAAAGCTTGGGATCGCTTTCAATCCGCAACGTGTATTCACCGGCCTTGAACCCCTCGAACGCCGCCGTCTGATCGGCGAAATACTCGACGCGGATGGTATCGAAATTGTTCCGACCGACATTGAATGGCAGATCCCTACCCCAATAGTCGTCACGTCGCTTGTAAACGATACGGCGATTGATGTCATAGCTGTCGAGTTTATAGGGGCCAGATCCGACCGCCACTTCCAGACGCGGCTCATCGAGGCGCCGGGACTCATCCGCCTCGAACCATGCTTTCGAAAAGACGGGGGTCGATCCAACGGTCTCGATCAAACTGCGGCGGGTGACTTCCGGATTGAACGAGAACTTGACCGTGTGATCATCCAACGCTTCGGCCCCCGTCACCATGCGGCCCACGGCTTGGGCGTACGAAGGCAGGCCCTGTTCGATGAACAGGCGGTGGCTGTAGACAACATCCTCTGCCGTCACCGGCGTGCCATCCCAAAAGGTTGCTTCGGGTCGCAAATGGAAAATGACGTAGTTGCGCCCTTCATCATATTCCAGACTTTCCGCCACTACGCCGTAATACTGCCCGACACCGTCATCAGAGCTTTCGAACAGGCGATCATATTGCAGCGTCGTCAAGGCGCCTGCGCGCCCCTTGCGGGAATAGGGATTCAGGGAATCGAACGTCCCTGAAGCCGCCAAGGACAACTCACCACCTTTGGGCGCATCCGGGTTCACATAATTCAGATGCGGATAGTCAGCAGGGTAATCCAGATTGCCGAAATACGAATATCCATGACTGCGGGTAACCCCCTCATCCAATGCCAATGCGGCTTGCGATGAGAGCAGAACAGCACAAAGCCCGAATATGCCAGCCAATGGCCTGACCTTAAGATCACGTGCAGCAGGCATTAGGGATATCATGGGGCTCATCCTCTGGGTTATTGTAATCTTTTATGTCGCATACGCTAGCTAAAGTGCCAACGCTGACAGATTCAAGTTTAGAATGCGTGAGCGCTTTGTGAAGGTTTCTTCAGACAAAAAAAGCCGCTGCGCGGGGCAGCGGCTCTGAACTTGTCTGGCCTGTCAGGCAATCAGTTGCCGATTGTTTGCAGATAGGCAATCACGTCTGCGCGGTCCTGCGGTTTTTTCAGGCCGGCAAAGCTCATCGAAGTGCCCGAGATATAGCTGCTGGGCTTGGTCAGGAACGCGTCCAGCGCTTCGGGTGTCCAGTTGCCGCCATGCGCCTGCATACCGGCCGAGTAACCGGTGAAGCCGTTGGCCGAGGCGACCGGGCGATTAACCACACCGTACAGGTAGGGGCCGGTGCCGTTTGCGCCGTCTTCCAGCTTGTGGCACGCGGTGCATTTGCGGAACACTTTTGCGCCGCTCTCGACGTCTGCGGCGGCCAGCAGGTCTTCAAAGACCACTTCTTCGCCGTCGGCGCTTTCGCCCGAGCTTTCGGTTTCGATAATGTAGGCGGCCTCAGCCGAGCCATGGCCACCGGAAGAATAGAGGACATCTGCCCCCCATTTGGCCAGAAGCAGCACCAGGAAAGTGCCGAACAGGCCTGCGGCGGCCTTGGTAACTGTCATCGTGTCGAACATTGATCGCGTGTCCATTTCAGCTGTCTGGGCAGGTGTCTAAGGCTTCCACTTGCGAGAGGCAAGGTATAGACACCGCGACGAAACGACCAAATCGCGAACTTGTTGCATGGAATCGACCAAATGACCAATCGCATTGCTTTTCAGGGCGAACCCGGCGCCTACAGTCACGAGGCCTGCCGCAACGCACGACCCGAAATGGAGGCCCTGCCCTGCCGCACATTCGAGGACGTGATCGAATCAGTTCGCTCGGGCGCGGCCGATCTGGCGATGCTGCCGGTCGAGAATACGACCTATGGTCGGGTTGCCGATATTCACCGGCTGTTGCCCCATAGCGGGCTTCACATCATCGATGAAGCGTTCGTGCGTGTTCACATCAACCTTCTTGGTGTACCCGGCGCAAAACTGGAGGACATCACCGAAGCGCATTCGCATCTGGTATTACTGCCGCAATGTTCAGGTTTTCTGAAAGAACACGGTATTCGCGGCCGTGTCAGCCCCGACAATGCCCGCGCCGCGCGCGAAGTGGCCGAAATCGGGGATTTGCATTCCGCCGCTCTGGCCAGCGAGCTGGCTGCTGAAATCTACGGCCTGAACGTGCTGGCCCGTCATATCGAGGATAATGACGACAACACGACCCGTTTTCTTGTCATGTCACGCGAAACGGATTTGTCCCGCCGGGGCGATCATGGGATGATCACCAGCTTTGTGTTTCAGGTCCGCAACATCCCTGCCGCGCTTTACAAAGCGATGGGCGGGTTTGCCACAAACGGGATCAACATGACCAAGCTGGAAAGCTATATGGTCGACGGCTCCTTCACGGCAACGCAGTTTTATGCGGATATCGTTGGACATCCCGAAGACCGCAACGTGCAGTTGGCCATGGACGAGCTTGAGCATTTCACGACCAATGTCGAGGTTCTGGGTGTCTATCCTGCGGCCCATCCTCGCGGCTGACAGGTCACGCGAAAGACTGGCTGAATTCCGATTGGCGCAAGTCATTGCGCCATGCTTGAAGAACTGCCTGCACGTTGGCTTCGATGCCGTCCGTCGAATCAATCTCGATATCGTAAACTCTGCCAGCGTGGATCATGGATTGGTCACGTTGGGCGCTTCCCACCGGACGGTCGCCGCGCAATCGTTCGCGCACGTTCAACTCGGGAACCGGGCAATGGACAGCTACGAACAGAACATCAAACGGGCGGAAGAGGTCGCGCAAGTCTTTGGCCCACCCCGGCGTATCCAGAATATGTTCCAAAATCAGATTGTTGCCCGAGGCCGCATAAGCAGCCAGCGACTGATGAAACCCATCAAAGACGGCTGATCTGTCGTCGGACCAATCGAACTCGCCACGGCGATAGCGTTCAAGCGGCAGAACACCAGAATCGCGCAGGTGATCGATCGAGATATGCCAGAACGGCTTCTCTATCTTCTGCTGCAATGCCTGTGCGATCGTCGATTTTCCACTGCTTGATGCGCCGTGCAGAAAAATAATGTGCGACATCTGACGTTTCATTCCCAAGCCTTGCCCCGATCAGCCCGGCAGACGCCGTTCACGCCCCGTGCAGGTGACGCAGCTCCAGTTCACGCGCAAACTCGCTGAACCGCACCTGGAATTGCTTGCGGAACTTTGACTGTCCAAGCTTCATGGACTGCAACAGCAACCGCGCGGGCAAGGACTTTGCGGCCAAGGACATCTCGATGCTCAGGCGTGTCCGGCGCGGAGACAGGGCCAGAAAATCAACTGTCGTCAGTCCGGTCATCCCTTTGCTGGCCGCCTCGAACCGCATTTGCGACGGCTTGTCGCAATCCGTCATCACCACCGACATCTGGCGCGGCTTTCCACGCAACTTGAATTCGGTTTTCCATTCAGTGCCGGCAACCACCATGGCATCAGTGTCCAGACGCCGCACATCGATGCCACGACGCATCGCCATACGTTCGAACCTTTCGAAATCCGACACCATGTCGAACACCGAATTGATCGGGGCTTCGATATCTTCGCGCGCTGAAAACTGCATAATGACCTTTGCTGTTTATGACTTCACCAGTTTTTCCTCAGTCCAGCGTATCCGCAAGCCAGTTCTGAAGCAGAAAATGAGCGATAGCCCCCTTGCGAGCCGGCAACAACCGGGGATGTTCGCCGGCAAAGGCCTGCATCATTTCGGATTTGCTGACCCACATCGCCTCTTCGATCTCGACCGGATCGATAACGATGTCGCGCGACATAGCCTCGCCGGCGCATCCGAACATCAGGGATGCCGGGAACGGCCAGGGCTGGCTGGACAGGTAAGACACCGCGCCAACAGGTACGCCTGCCTCTTCCATCACCTCGCGGCGCACCGCCGCTTCGAGCGTTTCGCCGGGTTCGACAAATCCCGCCAGCAAGGAAAACATTCCCTCGGGCCACCCCGGAGACCGCCCCATAAGCACATTGTCCCCATGCGTAATCAGCATGATCACAACCGGATCCGTGCGTGGAAAATGTTGCCCGCCGCATGACCGGCAACTGCGCTGCCATCCCGCTTGCGACATATCACTGGCTGCGCCGCAGCGGGCACAGAAACGATGTGTTTCGTGCCAACCGACAACCGCCTTCGCCGATGCGGCCAGTTCGGCATCACGAGGCGACAATCGCGTCATGATCCGGCGGAGCTCGGCAAACACATGCCCTTCAGGCAAATCCGGGTGCTGCTGTTCGGATCTGTCCACGAACTCTCCCAGGCCGGTCAGATCCAATCCCTCTGCCGCCCAGGCCGAGATATCCGCGGCAAACAGGGGTGCGCCCTCTGCGCTCAGGCCCAGAAAAACCGGTGCTTCGATCACGCCGCCGGGGCCATCGCTGATCAATGGGTGGGTCATCTGCGTCAGGGCAAGCTGATCCAGCGCCGCGCCCACGACCAGAAGCTTGCCTCGCCACAACAATATGCATCGCGCGGCAGGGTCACGCGCCATCTCGTACAGCTTCTCTGAATCCCCACGAAGATGCGCTGCCCGATTCAGGCCCGAGCCGCCAAAAGTCACCTGCTCTGCGTTTTTCATTGGAATTCCTTCTGGTCTTGCGCACAGGGCTGCCATGTCTCAGGCCCTGTTGCAATGGCAATTCAAGGCGCAAAACGCAGGGATACGCCACCGAAAAGCCGCATGGCGGCCCCGGAAAAATCATCTAGACTGCGTTTTGATGATTTTAGCCCATTACCACATTCAAAAGCAGAACAACAAAAGTGAAGCAAAACCCATCGACGCAGGTTCAACCCACAAAAGACCGTGGGCGTATTCGTATTCTTGCCACCTCCGACCTGCACATGCATCTGACCGGTTTTGACTATTACGCGGACACACCGGACCCGACGCTTGGTCTGACACGCACCGCCAGCCTGATCCGCAGGGCCCGACACGAGGCCACAGACGCGCTGGTGCTGATGTTCGACAACGGGGATTCGCTCCAGGGAACGCCGATGGGCGAATGGGCCGTTCGGAACGACAATCCCCACCCGATGATGCAGGCATTCAAGGCGCTGGACTATGATGCGATAGGTCTGGGCAACCATGATTTCGGGTTCGGGCTGCCGACATTGGACAAGATCCTTGCACAAGCCCCGTGCCCGGTTCTGTGCGGCAATCTTGATCGGTCCGGAGAAATACAATCATGGCAGCGTTTTGCGATCCTCGACCGTATCGTGACTGTGGGAAACAAGGATTTACCCATTCGCATCGGCGTGTTTTCGGTTCTGCCACCGCAGACAACACGTTGGGAAGAACATAATCTGAACGAAAGCGTAATGGCGGACGACATCGTTGTCGCGGCCCGGTCCCTGACGCGTATCTTGCGCGAAAAGGGGTGCGATCTGATCGTGGCGCTCGCCCATTCCGGGCTTGGACACCCGGACACAGCGACCGACACTGAAAATGCCGTTATTCCCCTGGCCGCGATTGAAGGCATCGACGCCGTTGTCGCCGGGCACACGCACCTGACCCTTCCCGCACGCAGCAGCGCGCAAACCCGGAACGTGGATTACGTGAAAGGGCTGGTGCATGGAACGCCGGTTGTCATGCCCGGCTCGGCAGGCGCATTTCTTGGGGTAATCGATCTGGCCGTTACCCTACAGCCCCAGTCGGGGTTGCGTGTTGTCGACAGCCACGCCGAATTGCGCCCGGTTTCGGTGGGCGGCACCGCGATTGGCGAAGATTTGGAAATTGCGCATCTGGTTGAACCCGCACATCAGCAGACCCGTCAGGACATGGCCGCGCCCGTTGCGCGCGTCTCGGACACATTGCACAGCTATTTCAGCTTCTGTGCGCCGGATCGTGGATTGACACTTGTGGCCGCCGCACAGGCAGCCGCGTTACGCCAATTTTTACACGGCACCACGCTTGCAGAACTGCCACTGTTGTCAGCCGCGTCACCGGCCAAATGCGGCGGACGCTCTGGCCCCAGGCACTATACGGACGTGCCGCCCGGAGAAATCTGTCTGCGTCACGTGGCGGACCTGCATGTCTTTCCCAACGAGTTGCGCGCGGTTCAGATCACGGGCGCGCAGCTGCTGGAATGGTTGGAGATGTCAGCCAGCGCATTCAACCGACAATTCCCCGATGCCGGGGCAGAGCTGTTCGACCGGGATCGGGCGGGGTACAATTTCGATGTCATCTTTGGCCTGTCCTATCAGATCGACCCGTCGCAACCGGCGCGTTACCATGTCGGGGGGCAAATGATCCATCCCGGCCACAGGCGGGTGCATCATCTGACTTGCGCGGGCCAAGCCGTGCAGCCCGATCAGGCATTTGTCGTTGCGCTCGATAATTATCGTGCAAGCGGGGGCGGACATTTCCCGCATGTGTCATCGGCCCCGGCCATCGATCTGCCCCCGCTGGATATCCGGGACATTTTGCGGGACTACATGACGCACCGCCTGCCACCCGACCCATTGGTCCTGCAACCTTACCCGTTCTCTCTGATGCCGAAACCGGGGATGACGACCATTCTTCGGACTGGTCCCGGTGCGTTGAAGCATATCGACGAATTGAACAGGTTTGCCCCCAAGGTTCTGGAACCTGACGAAAACGGTTTTGCGCGCATTCGCCTGACGCTCTGACGGGTTGTCTTTTGCCGAAGCCTTCCCTATATCCAGAGTCGAGAGGTTGGCGCGGGCGAGCGCCTCGCCAACCTGGTCAGGTCCGGAAGGAAGCAGCCACAACGAGCCCCGCTTGGGTCGATGTCCAACCTCTCACTTTACGGACCTTAGCCGCAGGAGGGCTTTATGATTGTAGCAAAGACCCTTCGGGCAGCACGGTTCTGACCTCACGGTATCGACTGACTGCCTGAACACATGACCCGGGGATGAGCGATCGCCATCCGTCGGGAGTGCTGTTTCTGACGACAGGCAAACCAATGTATTTTTCACTTTCGGACCTGGGCTGGTCCTCTCACTTTGCTGCGCAACACGCGGCTTATCCTTCCTGCACACCTTTTCGCATCGCTTCCGTTCATCGGGACCGCCTGATCGGGCTGAACCCTGACGGCGAAGTCCCGTTGCTGACCCCCGATCAGTCAACCGGCACCTATGCCGTTGGCGATTGGGTTCTCACCGATGACGACAAACGCGTGCGCCATTTGCTGGACCGGCGCAGCCTGCTGCACCGACGCGCCGCCGGTACAGGTGCCGCGACGCAACTGATCGCAGCCAATGTCGATGTGCTGTTCATCGTCAGTTCGTGCAATGCCGATTTCAACCTGCCCCGGCTGGAACGATATCTGGCGCTTGCGCATCAGGCCGGGTGTTATCCGGTCGTCGTTCTGACAAAGGCCGACAAATCGGCGGACCCTGACAGTTTCTCGGGACAGGTGCAATCACTGGACCCGTTCCTGACGGTTCTGGCAATCAACGCGCTGGACCCGGCAGAGGTTGCAAAGGTTCTGTCCTGGTGCCCAAAAAGCCAGACCGGAGCGCTGGTTGGTTCGTCGGGCGTTGGCAAGACGACACTTGCCAATATCATGACCGATCAGGATCTCGCCACCTCGGACATTCGCGAGGATGACGCGCGGGGCCGGCACACGACAACTGCACGCGCATTGCACCGGATGCGCAACGGCGGCTGGTTGATCGATACACCCGGAATGCGTGCATTGCGCCTGCTGGACGCTCAGGACGGGATCGACGACGTTTTCTCGGACCTTGCCGAGTTGAGCCGGGAC
>NZ_JBXWSM010000107.1:0-9247 GCF_059613405.1 Ruegeria sp. BHSA118 | reverse complement strand
GTGCCGAAAAGGCTGGACGCCGGGCGCAGCGATTGGACAATTTCGACTTTGAAGAAATCGAGACCAAGGCCAAAACCGGCGTTGTGCCCTTGGCCCGCCACGAAGGTTGAAATCTACTGGATGGACAGGTCCAGATTGTACCCCACGGTTTTTCCGGTATCCCTGTCATTGCCCATCAGATAGACGCGGATCGTATAATCACCATCGTCGGGCAGGGTGATCCGGGCCGTATTGCCGTCAATCGACCCGTTATAGATCGCGACACCATCGCTGCCCGGCGGCAGGATGTTGAAATAGATCACGCCGTTGCCATTGGTGTCGCTGACCTGAAGATCGGCAAACATCTCCTGCCCGGCTTTGGCGCCCAGCGTATAGTCGAAATACGCATCTCCTGCGATGGTCCCACTGACCATGGTGCCAAAATTGCCGGGCTGAAACTGAACCTCGGCCGACTTTTGGGCCCAAACGCCGGGCGCGATTGCAACGAGAAGGGCGGAAACTGCAAGTCTTGCGAACATGGTCATTCCTTTCAAAACACGCCGTACGCGGGCCTCGCAGGCAACTTCAGATGCGCAGGAAGGGTTGGAACAGGCGCGGCATCAGCTTGGTGAATTTCAACGGTGCATCCGTAACTGCCAGACAAATGCAGTCTTCAGAAATGTCCGCTACGGGCGTGTGTTTCAAATCCTCGTCCGCTATCTCAACATCGCCACGGGCGAAGCGATCCACTTCGTCCGAGAATGCGCCCTGAAGCACCATCGTCAATTCTATTCCGTTGTGGCCATGATCTGGTACAGCCGTTCCGGCTGGAATGAACAGCAACCGGGCCGAGGCCTCGCTTGTGGTTGGCAGAATGGCCTGTTTGACGCCCATACCGATCGGTTTCCATCGGATATCTGAAACCGTACCGCCGACATAATCCTGCAACGGGGCCGGCAATACCGAGCAGTTCGGACGCGCCGGTTTGGCCGCCGGCGCGCCTTTGGAGATCAACGCCATAGTCGCGGCCAGAGATGTATCACTCATGGCGATGGAGTCCGGCTGTTCCTCCAGAATATGCCCACCTACGGCATCATAACTTTCCGCCCGCGCACGGCAATGGTCGCAGAGCGACAGATGCGTCGCGACCATCAGGTCGAATGCCTCGGGCAGACTGCCTGCGGCATATGCCATCAGCAGGTCATCTGTCAGGTGATGTTTGATCGACTTACTCATCGTACTCATCTCAGTTCATTGCATGGCGCAAGCGGTCCAGCGCCAGCCTAATTCGTGATTTGATCGTTCCCAGGGGCAACCCGGTCTGAGACGCAATTTCGCGGTGACTCAGATCACCGAAATACGCTTTCTCGATCAGCTCTCTCTGCGCGTCTGGCAACGCCGTCAAAGCGGTGCGAAGCTGCGCGGTTTCCTGTTGCAGCGCGATGACATCGTCCTGCTCGGGCTCGGCCTCGGGACCCCATCCCAACTCGTCGGGTTCGGGGCGGCGTTGCTTGCGCAGAACGTCAATGCGCTTGTTCCGAGCGATGGTGAATACCCAGGTGGCCACCGTTGCCCGTGTCGGGTCGAACAGATGGGCCTTGTGCCACAAGGTCGCCATCACTTCCTGCGCGCATTCTTCGGCCATCGTGGCGTCTGATCCTGACTTCATCAGGAACGCCTTGATCCGTGGCGCGAAGTGCTGGAACAGCTCGGCAAATGCCGCCTGATCCTGCGCGTCGCGGATGCGCCTGACGTGATCCACCCATTCGGTTCTGGTCTCGCGCCTGCCGTTGGTTCCGTTCACCCGTCTTCCCTTGATGCCTTTCTTTTCGCGCCGAGGCTGAAGGGCGGCCGGTTCAGCCGCAGGTTCGTCCAAGGTCACGGTATCGATCTCGGTAAACATAACCGCATTACGGCGCGTTCCCCAAGCCGGATCACTTTATCGGGACATAATGATCCAAATTGTGCAAATTCCCGTATCAGGTTTATCGGCATCTGAAGGAAATCAGTGCAGTTAAAGGCGTTTACGAGAAGGCCGGAAAGCAGCGGATGACGCAGGAAATAGATCATATCGCGGGTCATACCTATCACGGGCGCAAGGGGGCGATCGAGAATGCATTCCGATACTCGGTCGATTACATCCTGCTGGACCCCGAAGCAGAGCTGAACACCCCTTTGCTGTTTTCGGTTGATCGCGCAAATGTCACGAACTGGCGCACCAGCGATCATGGGGGAGAACCGGGTCATGGGGAAGGGGCCCGGTGGCTGCGCGCGCGATTTGATGAAATGTCGGTGCAACAACCGGCGCGTTTCAAGTTGCTGACACAACCGCGCGTGTTGGGGCAGGTTTTCAACCCCGTCAGTTTTTGGTTCTGTTTTGACGTCGGCGATCACCTGTATGCCGTGGTGGCCGAGGTCACCAATACCTATGGCACCCGTCACAGTTACCTGTGTCACAAACCCGATTTCTCGGTCATCGAACCGACGGACAGGGTGGTGGCGGACAAGCTGATGCATGTCTCACCGTTTCAGAAGATCGAAGGCAGCTATACGTTCCGCTTCGATTATCGCGCGGATCGGGTCGGTGTCTGGATTGATTACGGCCGCGCTGATGGTGGGCTGATCGCGACGCTGACCGGTCCGCGGCAACCCCTGACCAACCGCGTGATCCTGTGGTCTTTGCTGCGGCGGCCATTCGGCGCCCGGCGAACCTTTGCGCTGATCGTCTGGCAGGCGTTCAGATTGTGGCTGAAAAAAGCAACCTTTCGCCCGTTTCGCAGGCAACCGGTACCGGACCAGCCGATTTCGCGTGCGCGGCACGAGGGCCGTTGTTTGCGTAAGATCAAAGACTCGGCTGGTGTTCGGTGATTGTGATGGCATGACAACCGCGAACACAAGGAGTTGATGCATGTTGGAAATATCGGCAAGAAAGGTCGCTCAGATTGCCATGATGGGGCGCGAGCTGAACCGGGCAGAAGGTGAAATGCGCGCCTTCATTGAACGTATGAGCGAAGACGAGCAAGCCGAACTGGTTGCCATCATGTGGATCGGCCGCGAGAGCTTTTTCGCCGAGGATCTGGCCGAAGCGATTGCCACCGCCAAGGCCGAGGCCTCGACCCCCTGCGCTGACTACCTGATCGGCACTCCGCACATGTCAGACCACCTAGAGAACGGTCTGGACGCGCTGGGGATATCAGCCGAGGACGTTGAAAACGATCTGATGTGACCTGCCTGCAAAGGGGCGTTTTCTGCGACAGCTCGGTATTCGCGTTATCTTGATCCGCCACTGAAAGGATTGTCGCGGGTTTGGATTTAAGATTGCAATCAACGCGCCGGTCCAGCCGAAGCTTTCCCTCCATACCAGTCTTAACAAACCTTAATGAACCGGTTTGGCAACGTTAAGGCAGCCTTCCCAGATCTGATGTCAGGAAGACAAAGACATCAAGTTCAGGAGGAGAAAGCCATGTCACATACACAAACATTCGCAGGCCGGGGTGGCCTGCTTGACGGACTGTTTTCAAACTATGCGGAAGCAAAGGTCGAGCATTTCCGCCGCCGGATTTTTTCGAAAACCGTGCGGGATCTGGAAAAACTTGATGACGTGCAACTGGCCGACATCGGCATCCAGCGGGATCAGATCAAAAGACGCGCATATGAAAGTGTGTATCACAACAAGCCATACCGGCAGTGATCAAGCATTCAGCGTGAACTGAAACCAATCCCCAAAAGCCTGTCAGTGAGGTTACCAGAATGTTTGACGTCATACCGCCCACCAATCAACCGGCTCCGGCTGCCAGTGCGCTATTGCTGTTCGATCGTGCCATGCGAATCCGTTCAATCAGCCCTGATATTGTCCGCGCAGCCCAGCATCTGAATGCTTTGACCGATCATCAGTTGTCCGAGCTCGGCATCAACCGCAGTGATATCGAAGATACCATCCAGCGGTATATCTGAAGCCCGGGTGAGGGAAACCCGAACGAGGACAACATGCGTAAAGCGGAACAATGAAAGCCATTCCAGGCAGTCTGGAATGGCTTTATTGCGTTCAGACCGTGTGATTGACGATTTGCAGATGCTGGGCCAGCTTGTCGATTTCACCCATCCACCCCTGCACCAGCTTGGGATCACTGGGGGCCGCGTGAACACCGGCCGGGATGGCGCGGTTCAATACGGCCTCGACCGCAAGTGAGACCGGAATCGACACCAGACGCGCCATCGCCGTGCCACGCTCGTCGCCCCAGGCATCCATGACATAGGTCTTGTGCCAGACTTCGACGCCGTCTTTCTCGGCCTTCAATCCCACGCACAACACAACACGATCAGGCTCGCCTTCGTCATAGGCGTTTTCGTCCCAGAACTGGTCCGACATCTCTTTCAGACGCGCATCCCCTTCCGGGCCGGACAGCGTTTCGATCTCGGTGAACACATCCGACCACGCGTCGGCCCAGCCGTTCAGACGCAGGGTGCCGCGGACGAATTCCTTGACCGGCCAGTGATCCTCGAAATGGTACTGCGCCATGAAGGGGATCGAGTCGCGGTTCGGGTAGACCTCGAAGCTCTCCGGTGTGGGCAGCGGCGCGATGTAGCTGCTGATCGCATCCCAGGGGCGGGCAACGTCCAGCGGCGCGTAATCGCGGATCGATTTCGACGGCGAACGCAATGCTTTCAACACGCCCAACGGCGACCAGCTGAATTTGTAACGGAACGGGTTGGGCGTTTTGGGGATGCCGCCGCAATAGGAAATGAAGCTGAGGTGGTTTTTCGGGTCGAAGGCGTCGGAGGCGCGGTAGTCGTCGATCAAGGCATGCGCCATCAGGTGATCGATGCCCGGGTCCAGCCCGACCTCGTTGACCAGCGCGACACCGGCCTCACGTGCCTTGTCGTCCAGCGCGCGCATCTCGGGCGCGATGTACGAGGACGAGACGAAATTGGCCTGTTTCGAAATCGCCAGTTCCGCAAGCGGCACATGCCAGTCGCCAGGCAGCATCGAGACGATCACATCGCCCTTCTCCAGTACGGCGCCAAGCGCGTCGATGTCGAACGCCCGAATGTCGTCGGTCAGGTCTCCGACCTCGGCCCTGGCCTTGTCGACGGTCCGGTTCCACACAGTGACCTTATGGCCGCCTTCGATCAGGCGACGCAGGCCGGGAATGGCCGAGAGGCCGGTGCCACACCAATGAATGGTCATCGTTCAGAGTCCTTCAATATGCGTTTTGTAGGTTGCTTCTGCCCGGCCCCAGACACCGCTGTCCAGATCGGTCAGAGTCAGCAAGGACGGCAGCAGTTGCGCGGCATAGTCTTCCGAACTTTCGACCGGCAGCATCGACGGCAGGTTGTCGATCGCCATCACGTCCATCACCGGGTCGGTGGCCACGCGCAGGGCGGGTTCTTCCCATGTGGTGGCGCGGTCATAGACGGGCACAGGGTTGTAGTCGCTGTCGGGGTCGCAGGCCACATCACCGATGGCGGTCAGGTTGCGGGCGGCTGTCAGCGCCTCGCGCGGGACGAAGACAGGCGTTCCGGGGCGCGCGAAGATACAGTTCAGGAACAGATCATGGTCGAGGATTTCCGGGAAAGGCCCACCGCTGGCGGTTTCGGCCATGTCCCACTTGGTGACCGCGACGCCCATAGCCTCACACAAGTCCGAGGCGCCGGTGCCGACCCTTCCCAATGCGCCGATGACGATGGCGCGGGGGCGGGGCGCGCCGGTGGCGTCCAATTCTGCCAGAAGTTCGGCGTTCAGCGCGTCCTTGCCGGGATAGACGCCGACGGGGTCGCAGATCTCGCCCCGTTGCTGCGCCGCCCAGGTCTTGAGCGTCACCGCCGCGCCCGCATAGCCGGCCCAATAGCCGAATGCGGCGACCCGGCGACCATCCTCATCCACAAGGTATTCCAGATCATAAAGCGTGCCGCCGCCGGCCTTGAACCGTTCCAGCAGAGCATGGCCCGAATGCTGGCCCTTGTAGGCGTGGCCGAACATGATGTGGCGGTGGGGCAGGGGGGTGCCATCTTCGGGCAGTTCCTTGAGGCCAAAGATGATCGCATCCAGCGGGGCTTCGGGCCACGAATTCTCAGCCGCGATTGCGCAGCCGGCGTCCTTGTAGCCATCAATCGGAATGGCGCGGGCATGGCTTTCCTCGACCGTCACGTGGATGCCGGCCGCGATCAGCGCCGCGGCACCTTCCGGTGTCAGCCCAACCCGTTCTTCGTTCGGGCGCTGTTCTGCCCGGACCCAGAGATGTGTCATCTTATTTCCTTTTGTCAGAGCATTCCGGCAGCACGCACTGCCTGAACCGAAGGGCGTGCCTCCATCGCCTCACGGAAGGCGACGATTTTGGGAAAGACCGAAACGTCCACGCCATCGCCTTCCAGCCAGCTGCACACCACATACAGATAGGCATCGGCCAGCGAGAACGCCTCGCCCAGAACAAATGGACCACGCAGGCCGTTCGACGAGATATAATCGCAGGACGCGGTCATCGTCTGCGCGACCTTGTCCTTCATATCTTTCCAGCTGGATTTCTTGTCGGCCCAGCGGTGCCCGCGCAGCTTGTGCGCGTGGTTCACATGCATGGTCGAAGCAAGGTAGAACATCACTTCGCGCATCCGGGCAGCCATCACCGGATCGGCCGGCAACAGCCCGGCCTCGGGGGCCCTGGCCGCAATATATTCCAGCAACGCGCCGGTCTCGGTCAGGATGCCGCCATCGACCACCAGCGCCGGAACGCGGCCTTTGGGGTTTATTTGTTTGTAAGCCGGTTTCGTCTGTTCACCCCCGGCGAAGTCGAGCTTGATCGCTTCGTATTCCAGCCCGGCTTCTTCCAGGGCAATCGCGACAGCGACCGAGATGGTTCGGGGTGCATAGTAAAGCTGCATCAGGCGTCTCCGATCTGGTTACAGGTGGGTCTGCGCGAATTGCCGATCAGGGGCTTCCAGATGCGGAACGGCATTGAAAAGAACCGGGCTCAGCTGAGCACCAATCGGATGCAGACGATGCATCGACGTGTTCATGATGGCAAGGGCCACCCGTGCCATTGACGGGATATCCAACCCCATCGCCTGCCGCACCACCATTGAAATCAACCCGCCCGAGGTCACGACGATTGCCGGTCCGCCCTCGGTCCCGATCTCGCGCAGCGCGTCGCGCACGCGCGTCTCGAATTCTTCGAAGGTTTCCGGCGGGTTCCGGATTTCGCCATTGGCCCAGGCCGCAAATGTTCTGGGCAGGTGTTCGACGAAACCTTCGCGGTCGGTGGGAATCGCGACGCCGTGTTGGTCCTCGAACAGTTGCGCCAGCGTGAAATATTCGATCTCGTTCAGTCGCGCGTCACGGATTGGATCGTGCAATCCCATGCTGTCCGCTGTCTCGGCATGGCGGGTCAGGGTGCCGCAATAGACCCGGGCATAGTGGCTGCGGGTGTCACGCAGATGTGCTCCCAGCCAGCGCGCCTGCTGGTGCCCCAAGTCGCTGAGTCTGTCATAACTTGCCTCGTCCCGCGCCGTTGTGTTTGCCTGCCCGTGACGCACCAATGTGATATGTGACATGTCGGTCCCTCTTGCGCCGAAGTCTTAGGGCAGGTTCCCCTCCTGTGCCAGAGGGGTTTCACGCCTGTCGAAAAAAACCTCGCTCCTTTTCTGTTTCTGGCTATGGTTTGCCCCGAACAAGTCTTCGGAGGGGTTTATGACCGTCGACCACACGCGTTTTCTGACCGACCTGCATAAGTTGCGTGAATTTGGTGCCGCAGGAGTGGGCAAGGGGGTTGTCCGCCCCGCCTATTCCGAAGCGGATATCGCTGCGCGCCAGTGGCTTGCCGGACGTATGCGCGAAGCAGGCCTGACCCCACAGTTTGACCCGGTGGGAAACCTGTTCGGATTGGCGTCCGGCCCTTCGCTGCTGATGGGATCACATTCCGACAGTCAGCCCGAGGGCGGCTGGCTGGACGGCGCCCTTGGCGTCATCGCCGCGCTGGAAATCGCACGTTCCGTCGACCGTCCCATTTCAGTTGTCAGCTTTCAGGACGAAGAGGGGTGGTTTGGTGTGACCACCGGTTCTGCTGTCTGGTCGGGCGGGTTGCCTCTGGAAAAAGCCGATGTGTTGACCGACGGGGCCGGTGTCAGCTTTGGCCAGGCCCGATCCTCCATGGCAGACTTGTCCCGGGGCTTCGTGGACCCGTCCCGTTTCAATGGCTTCATAGAGATGCATATCGAACAGGGCCCCTCTTTGGACGCGTCCGGAGACCAGGTCGGGGTCGTCACCGATATCGTTGGCATCCGCGATATGTCGATCACCTTCGAAGGTCAGCAGAACCACGCCGGCACCACCCCCATGCACCTGCGCCGCGACGCATTTCAGGCGCTGTCCCTGTTCAACACCCGCCTCAATGAGAGGTTTCGCAATGTCGTCACGCCGCAGACGGTCTGGACCATCGGGCGGGTCAACCTGCATCCAAACGCCTCGTCCATCGTGCCGGGACGGGTTCGATTTTCGATGCAATGGCGCGATGCTGACGCAGACCGTTTGGCCCGGATGGAGGAAATCATTCGGGCGACAGCACAAGAGACCGCTGAGCAACTGGGGATGAGCTTGGATTACGGCCCCATGCTGGGGCTGGATCCCGTGGCCATGGACCCGACCTTGCGCCGCGCTCTTGAACGCGGTGCAGAACAGGTCGCACCGGGTCGGTGGCGCAGAATGCCCTCGGGGGCCTTGCACGATGCCACCAACGTGTCTCGTCTGATGCCGGTCGCGATGTTGTTCACGCCCTCGATCGACGGAATCAGCCATGATTTTGCAGAAGATACGGCAGAGGTCGATTTGATTGCGGGGCTCGAAGTTCTGGTGCGTGCCGTGCGGTCCCTTTCTGTCTAAACGCCACTTTGCGCCGAGAAATCCCGAAGAAGGAATGTATTGACGGTGAAATCCTTCCCTCTGGCATCCGGTCGGACGCCAGGGATTTCACGCGATGGAAACAAGGGTTGTTGCCTAACGGAAAAAAGTTTCCTATAGGAACATTCATGGTGCATGCGTCTGTATACCGCCTCTTCTTCGGATCGGTGTTTCACTAAAAACCGGGTGGAATCATTGCATTCTATGCGGCTTGGGGCAGACTGACGGTTATGCATTTTGACCTTTGGATAATCGGAAGTTGACCGGATCATGACCACACCGAAGCGCACGCCCTTGTATGACCTTCACGTTGAGTTGAGCGGCAAGATGGTTGATTTTGCGGGTTGGGAGATGCCTGTTCAGTATCCTTTGGGGATCATG
>NZ_JBXWSM010000106.1:0-9614 GCF_059613405.1 Ruegeria sp. BHSA118 | reverse complement strand
TGTCGGCGCTGCCCTGGCTTTTTGAAGTGATCCGCTGGATGGGTGCCGTTTACCTGATGTATCTGGCCTGGGGTGCGGTCCGGCATGGCGCTTCGACTGGGGATGCGCCTGTGCGGTCGACGCGCATGGCCTTTCGGGATGGGATGTTGGTCAACCTGACCAATCCCAAGGTCATTCTGTTCGTGCTGGCGTTCATACCGCAATTTGTTGATCCGACCGCGGGATCGGTTCTGGTGCAGTTCCTTATCTTCGGGCTGATCATCGCGTTTGGCGGATTCCTGGTGAACGGGCTGGTCGGGATTTTTGCCGGCGGGGCAGGCAAGGTGCTGATCGGCAACCCGCGCGCCGCGCGTATTATTGGTTGGATCACGGGGGGTATTTTTTCCGCTCTCGCGATCCGGCTTGTCATGATGGAAAGGGCCTGACGCAAGATGTCGCGCATTGACGAAACCAAGGAGTTCATCCCCGTCAGAATTGCCGTTCTGACCGTTTCGGACACCCGATCGATGGACGAAGATCGCTCGGGGCAGACATTGGTGGACCGGATCGAAAAAGCGGGCCATGTGGTTGCGGATCGCCAGATCATCCGGGATGAGCGCGACCAGATCGCCGACCAGTTGCGGGCATGGGTGGCCGATGAGCAGATCGATGTGGTGATCTCGACCGGTGGAACGGGTCTGACCGGGCGCGACGTGACAGTCGAGGCGCATCGGGACGTGTACGAAAAAGAGATCGACGCATTCGGTACTGTCTTCACCATCATTTCGATGGAGAAAGTCGGCACTTCGGCGGTGCAGTCCCGTGCAACCGGGGGCGTTGCGGGGGGCACATACCTTTTTGCATTGCCCGGCAGCCCGGGGGCCTGCAAGGATGCGTGGGACGGTATTTTGGAAAAACAGTTCGATTACCGGCATCGCCCCTGCAATTTTGTGGAAATAATGCCCAGATTGGACGAACATCTGCGACGGAAGTAGACTGGTCGTACGTTCAATTCCGTATAACCGCTTTGTGGCTTGGCATAATTCGTGATCCGGCTACATGTTGTGGACGGCAGCTTGGTGCAACCGGGGTAACTGTTTGATGCGATTTCTACGGCAGAGTCTTGTCGGTATCTTTCTGGCGTTCCTGACGCTTGCTCTGCTGTTTGTTGCTGCGCAGATCATCATGGGTGCCGTTCAGGACGTCCTGACGCGTGAGGACCAGACGCCCGCCGCCCGCGAACGGGTCTTTGCGGTTGCCGTACGTCAGGCCGAAGCGGAAACCGTAATCCCATATCTCGAAGCATTCGGAGAGGTCCAGAGCCGGCGTAGGCTGGAATTGCGCGCGGCACTGGGTGGCCGCGTTGTCGCCCTGGCAGAGGATTTTGTGGATGGCGGAACGGTAACTGCCGGGGAAGTTCTGGTTGAACTGGATCCGGCGGATGCCCAATCCGCGCTGGATCGGGCCAAGTCCGATCTTTTGGACGCACAATTCGAAGAACGTGATGCCGAACGGTCTCTGCTGCTGGCGCAGGACGAATTGAAATCGGCCGAGGCGCAAGCCGAACTGCGGGAACGGGCGCTGCAACGGCAACGCGATCTGGAGTCCCGAGGAGTAGGCGCCACCGCCAGCGTGGAAGAGGCGGAACTGGCGGCTGCTTCGGCACAACAGGCGGTTCTGGCGCGTCGTATCGCGCTTGCACAGGCTGAATCTCGTGTCGATCAGGCCACGACTTTGCAAGCCCGCGCGGTGATCGCCTTGGAGGCGGCGGAACGCGATCTTGGCGATATGACCATTCGGGCCGGATTCAGCGGTACCCTGACCGATGTGACGCTTGTGGAAGGGCGGTTGGTGTCGGCGAATGAAAAACTGGCTGAATTGGTTGATCCAAACGCTCTTGAAGTGGCGTTCCGGGTGTCAACGGCACAATATGTACGTCTGTTGGACGAGAATGACAGGCTGATCAACGCACCGGTCACGGTTTCGCTTGAGGTGACAGGCACCGATCTGACCGCGACAGGGTATATCAGCCGCGACAGCGGTTCTGCGGGCGAGGGTCAGACCGGACGTTTGATTTACGCGCGTCTGCAAGAGGCATCCGGTTTCAAGCCCGAAGATTTCGTCACCGTCTCGGTTCAGGAACAACCGCTTGCCAATGTGTTCCGCTTGCCGTCTTCGGCATTGGACGCATCGGGAACGGTTCTGGTGCTGGGTTCGGATGACCGTCTGGAAAGTTTGCCGGTGCAGCTTGTCCGCAGACAGGGTGACGAGGTTTTGCTGCGGGGCGACGGGTTGGAAGGGCGCGAGGTTGTCATCGGGCGCACGCCGTTGCTTGGATCTGGCGTTCGGGTGCGTCCCTTGCGGCTCGAGGCCGGGGCAGACCCGGGTATGGTCGAACTGTCAGATGCGAAACGCGCCGAACTTGTGGCTCGGGTCGAGGCCAACGAAACCATGCCTCAGGATGAGAAAACTCAGGTTCTCGGTCAGTTGCGGGAAGCACGCGTCCCTTCATCTCTGGTGCGGCGCATTGAAACCAAGGCCGGGGGCTGAGCGTCATGATGCGCGAGATACCTGGCGCAGCGGGTGGCCTTCTCGGCTATTTCACACGGCACCGGACGGTCGCCAATCTGCTGCTGCTGGTGATGCTGGTTTTGGGTGCGGCAGCTATTCCGAACATGCGGGCGCAGTTCTTTCCGGATGTCATTCTGGAACGCGTTGATGTGACCGTCTCGTGGGAAGGTGCAGGCCCCGAGGACATGGATGCCGGTATCGTGCAGTTGTTGGAACCTGCGCTGCTGGCCGTTGAAGGTGTAACCAGTACCGAGGCCAGTTCACACCCAAGTTGGAGCCGCGTCAGACTGGAGTTCGAGCCGAACTGGGACATGTCTCGCGCGGTCGAAGACGTCCGGACCGCGATAGACGGTGTGACGGATCTGCCCGAAGACTCGGAAGAACCTGAGATTCGACGCGGCGCTTGGCGGGATCGGGTGACGGATGTCGTTATCAGTGGCCCCACCGACACCAATCAACTGGCGAAGCTGACGGATGAGTTCATCAACCGGTTGTTCTCGGCAGGGGTTACGCGCACCGAAATCAGGGGAATTGCCGCGCCCCAGATCATTGTCGAGATCACCACGGCGCAATTGATCGCAAATGACATCACCATGGAAGAGATCGCGTCCGCGATTGCGGCCGAGGTCAGCACCGACCCAGCCGGCGAGGTTGAGGGCGCAGGAGCGCGTATCCGAGCCGGAACCGAAAAGCGGACCCCGGAACAGATCGAAGACATCGCGCTGCGGACCTTTGCCAACGGGTCGAAACTGAAAGTCGGTGATATCGCCCGGATTCGGGTCGAAGGTGTCACACGGCATCGCAGTTATTTCGTCGGCGACGATCCGGCCATGTCCATCCGGGTCGACCGGTCAAATCTGGGTGATGCGATAGAGATCCAGCACACGGTTGAAGATGTTGCCCGTGAAATGCAGGCCAGCTTGCCCGAAGGTGTGAAGATTGAGCTGATCCGCACCCGCGCCCAGGCCATAACCGACCGATTGAACATCCTGGTCAACAACGGGTTGATGGGCCTTGGCCTTGTCGTCTGTCTGCTGTTCTTGTTCCTCAACGCGCGCATCGCCTTCTGGGTTGCGGCGGGTATCCCCGTGGCGATGTCGGCCGCAATCGCATTGATGTATCTGGGGGGCTTGTCGCTGAACATGGTCTCGCTGTTCGGCCTGATCATCACGCTGGGCATCGTGGTTGATGACGCCATCGTGGTGGGGGAACACGCGGATTTCCGCGCCCGGCGCTTGGGTGAGCCGCCTGTTGTGGCCGCAGAACGTGCGGCGCTGCGAATGGCTATGCCGGTTCTGGCTGCGACTGTCACCACGGTAATCGCGTTTTTCGGTCTGACCGTGGTGGGCGGGCGTTTCGGAGAATTGATCCGCGACATTCCCTTTACGGTGATCGCCGTTTTGATCGCTTCGCTGGTCGAATGCTTTCTGATCCTTCCTAATCACATGGCACACGCCATCGCGCATTCGGCCAAGCAGCACTGGTATGATTTGCCCAACCGGGTCGTCAATCGTGGTTTCCGTTGGGTTCGGGACCACCTGTTCCGTCCCTTGATCGCCTGGGTGATATGGGCGCGCTACGTGGTTGTGGCGCTGATGATCGCGGTATTGGCCAGCCAGGTTGCACTGTTCATTCGCGGCGACGTGAACTGGCGTTTCTTCAATGCACCCGAACGAAGTTCCGTGACCGGCGGCTTTATCATGCGCGAAGGTTCGACGCGATCAGACACGCTGGAAATGATGCGCCTTCTGCAACAAGCGGTCAATGACCTGGGCCAGATCTACGAAGAACGTCACGGGCGCAATCCGATCGACTATGTCCTGGCCGAGGTTGGCGGCAATGCAGGCCGACAACTGGCTGCTGCGGATGGTAAGGATGGCAGTTTGTTGGGTGGTATCTCGATCGAACTCATCGATGCCGATCTGCGCTCTTATTCGAGTTTCGAATTCGTCGGAGAGTTGCAGGAATTCGCGCCGCGCCATCCCAAGCTCGAAGTGATCAGCTTCCGGGGGTGGCGCTCTGGCCCGGGTGGCGACGCCATCGACGTGCAGTTTTTCGGCTCTGACGTGAGCGTTCTCAAGGCCGCGTCCGAAGACTTGCAGGCCGAGCTGTCGAAATTCCCCGAAGTCTCGGCGCTGGAAGACAACCTGGCTTATGACAAGGAAGAGTTCATCTTGGACCTGACTGCACAGGGAGAGGCGCTGGGTTTCCGGATTGAAACGCTTGGTCGCGCCCTGCGCAACCGCCTGAACGGTATCGAAGCGGCAACTTTCCCGGACGGGCCACGCAGTGCCGAGATCCGTGTGGAACTGCCTGAAGGCGAACTGACGGCAGATTTCCTCGAGCGTACGCTCATGCGGTCTCCTGACGGGGTTTACGTACCGCTGGCCGACATCGTTTCGGTCGAACGTGAATCCGGTTTCTCGACGGTTCGGCGCGAAAACGGCTTAAGAGTTGTTTCGGTCTATGGCGATATCTCGGAAGATGATCCGGCACGCGCGGCTGAAATCGAACGGGCGATGCAGGAAGAAATCCTGCCGAATATCGCTGCCGAACGGCAAGTCGAGTGGCGCATGTCGGGCCTGAGCGAACAGGAAAATGAATTCCTTGCCGAAGCCCGCACCGGTTTAATCCTGTGCCTGACAGGTATCTACCTTGTTCTGGCCTGGGTGTTCGCCAGCTGGACACGGCCAGTGGTTGTCATGGCAATCATACCCTTTGGCCTCGTTGGTGCGATCTGGGGTCACTACATCTGGGATGTGCCGCTCAGCATGTTCACGGTGGTCGGATTGCTGGGCATGACGGGGATCATCATCAACGACTCGATCGTTCTGGTGACGACGATAGATGCGTATCAAAAAGACCGTGGTCTGGTTCCGTCCATTGTCGAAGGTACCGCAGACAGGTTGCGCCCCGTGATGCTGACCACTTTGACCACGGTTCTTGGACTTGCACCGTTGCTTTACGAAGGCTCGCAACAGGCGCAATTCCTCAAGCCGACGGTGATCACGCTGGTTTACGGGCTTGGGTTCGGGATGTTGCTGGTTCTGATCCTGGTGCCTGCCCTGCTGGCGATCCTCAATGACGTGGCGCGCCCGATGACAGCCATGCGCCGTGCCGCGCGGGCACCCGACAGGGTGGTTCGCGGGGCGCTGGCGGCGACCGGGGCCGCATTGGCTGTTTGGTTCGGCCTGACGATGATTTGGCCCGCGGTTACAGGCGCACCGCTTGGCGTGCTGCAAGGCCTCTATGCGGGTGGAGATGGCATTGCAGTGCTGCGAATGGGGTTGGGCGCATTTCTGGCCGGGGCAATTCTGATCGTGGTCCTGAGCGTGGCCCTGTCAGGTTTGCTTTATGGGCGCCTGACAAGATCGGCCGATGCCTGATCCGTGCGGATCGCGTGTTCCAAAAGGTCGATGACGCGCGCGCTCATCGGCAGGTCGCCCCGGCGTATCTGCTCGATGGCAAACCAACGGGCATCCAGCGCGTCGTCACCAGCCTGTGGTGTGCCGGACTGATAGCGGCAGGCAACGCCGACCAACAGGTAATGGGACAAAACTTGCCCCGCCTTGTCGTGACGCAGCAGATCCAGGTTTCTCAGGTAATGTGACGGTTCCGCAATCACCGAGGTTTCTTCCCGCAACTCGCGCTGCGCCGCCTGCAGAACGGTTTCACCCCACTCTACGTGGCCGCCGGGAAACCCCCACAGCCCTTTGTCCGGCTGTTTGCTGCGCTGAACCAGAAGAACCTTGTCCTGATGTAGAACAACCGCCAACGCGCCGATCTTGGGGGATTGGCTCATGCATTCAGCCCGCGCTACAGCCCAGAATATCGACGGCGTGATCGGACCCCAGAACAGTGATCCTGATCTCGGATCGGTCCAGTGCAAAAGGTGCACCTGACGCGTGTATGATTTCCGCTTCGGCCACCAATGTATCCCCCTGCCTTCGAGATACAGGTTGCGAGGCCCAAAGCGAAGGATTGCCAGGTTCGATAACGGCGATTTCACGGCCACCCGCTGACGGCATTGTCATCCGCGCCTCGATCCGCATCCCATCTTTCGTGGGCGTCAGATTGCATGTGGTCTTGGCGACACGGGCTTCGCGCGCGGAATAGGGCCTTTGCGCCATCGCTGCGGCAATCGCCGGGTTGCGATCAGCTTCGGCGTCCAGCGTGTGGTCGAAATCCAGGCGTTCCGGGATGCACACGTCTTTGCAGACCCCCAGATCCATCCTGCCTTTCAGGCGGACCGGTTTTGCCGGGTTGCGCGGAGTGACCTTGATGGGCAGGACCAACTGGTTTTCATAGCCAATCGATTGCAGGCCATTCTGGTCAAAGATTTCGGGCGAGGGCCAGATGATTTCCACCTGGCCGACATTGCTGGATCGCTTCCAGTCGAACTCGGGCGGGATGCCGGAATCTCCTGGCGCGCGCCAATAGGTCTTCCAGCCATCCTTGAGCGTCAGTTTCAACGCGGACATATAGGTGCCGTTGGCCGTCCGACCACCGTCCAGAACATCCAGCTGAACCACATCGTCCAAGCCTTGCGCGGCAACTGGAACGGACAGGCTCAGACAAACGAGCGCGGCGACGGCGGTGGGTTTGATCGGCATCTTCATACCCCATAAATGCGCGTCGTCGGCGCGGATTCCAAGTCACGATCCGGTCACCGCGTCGAAATCCGTCGAAATACGGGCTGGTCTCTTGCAAACTGGGGTGCGGCAGGGCCATTGTTGACGTGAACTGACAAAGAGATGACGGCCCATGGACCTGACCGGAAAACTGTTGATTGCGATGCCCGGAATGGGCGATCCGCGATTCGACCATTCGGTGGTGTATATGTGCAGCCATGGCGACGATGGCGCCATGGGATTGATCGTGAACAAGCCTTCGGATCTGCGAATCAAGACGCTGCTGGGGCAACTGAACATCGCCTGCCGTGTCCCGGTGATCGGAGAGCGCCTTGTGCATTTCGGCGGCCCGGTCGAGATGTCGCGCGGATTTGTCCTGCACAGCGCCGATTACGAGGCCAATCTGCATTCGATGCATATTTCCGCGGATTTCAGCATGACGGCGACGCTGGATGTGCTTGAAGATCTGGCCTCTGGCAGCGGACCGCTGAATTCGATGCTGACGCTGGGCTATTCCGGCTGGGGGCCGGGTCAGCTTGAGGACGAAATTGCGATGAACGGCTGGCTGACCACCGAAGCGTCGACGAAACTTGTCTTCGACGTGCCTGATGACGAAAAATGGGAAGCTGCCTTGGCGACGCTCGGGGTGGACCCTCTGACGTTGTCCGCCAGCGCAGGCCGGGCCTGATCAGCTGTCGCGTGGCGCAGCGGCGCGGCGCAGCCTGTCGTTGATTGCAGCCCCCAATCCGGTGTTCGGGATCGGAGAAACGGCAATTGGTCGGCCGGTCTCGTTCAACCTGTGAAGGGCTGCAAAGAGGTTCGCTGCCGCCTCGGTCAGACGTCCATCGACAGACAGGTTCAGGTCGCAATCCACCGCTCCAAAGCCCAGCAGAACCTCATCCCCGTGACGTGCTGTGGCGTTCAGGCGGACTGGGGCGTCGGGCGCATAATGCGACTGCAACTGCCCCGGAGCGGTGAGCAGATCACCGGATTGATGTAGGTGCAGGCGCATGTTCAGCACGCTTTCGATCCGGTCCAACGCAACGCCACCCGGACGCAGCAATGTGGGCTTTCCGGCCAGACCGACAATGGTGGATTCCAGACCCACCGCACAGGGGCCGTCGTCCAGAACAGCCGCGATCCGTCCGCCAAGACCGGACCACACATGAGCCGCCGTCGTGGGGCTGATCTGACCCGAGGGATTAGCCGAGGGGGCCGCGACCGGCCCGTCAAAGTCGGCCAGCAGCGCACGCGCCGTCGGATGCGCAGGCACCCGCACGGCCAGAGTGTCCAGCCCGGCGGTCACCAGCGAGGAAACCCCGTGCCCTTCGCGCAAAGGCAAAACCAGGGTCAGAGGGCCGGGCCAGAAGGCTTGTGCCAGCTGCTCGGCCAGATCCGACCATTGCACAAAGCGCTGGGCTGCTTCGACCGAGGCGACATGGGCGATCAGCGGGTTGAAGCTGGGCCGTCCCTTGGCCTCGTAAATCGATGCGACGGCCTGTCCGTTGCGGGCGTCGCCGCCAAGGCCATAGACCGTTTCGGTCGGAAAAGCGACCAGAAGACCCTGGCGCAAAAAATCGGCAGCCTGGGCGATGCCGCCGGGATCTGCCGTCAATTCCTGTGTGCCGGATGAGATCATATCTGATGACGCCGCGTTTTGGTTGCCTGGAACTTGAGGTAAGGTACGTAATCGGTTCAGGCCCACACGCTTACCGGCGCTTGCATTTGATTCCAAGCCCGCCGATGTATTCTGATCCGTTAGACCCCGAGAGAAATCATGCCCTATCGCGCCCCAATCTCAGATTATCAATTTCTGCTGGACCATGTCGTCGGGTTCGACAAGGTCGCCGCCACCGAGACTTTTGCAGATGCCAGCGCTGATGTCGTCACTGCCATCCTGACCGAAGCGGCCAAGATGAGCGAAGAGGTTCTGGCCCCGTTGCAGCGTGCCGGTGATCTGGAACCGGCGCGGCTTGAGAATGGCGTGCTGCGCAGCTCTCCGGGTTATGTCGATGGCTGGAAGGCGATTGCCGAAGGCGGGTGGATCGGGATCAGCGCTGATCCCCAATATGGCGGGATGGGCCTGCCGATGACTGTCACCACTGCCGTGAACGAGATGATGAGCGCCGCCTGCCTGTCGCTGCAACTTGCTCCGCTGATGGCGCAGGGCCAGATCGAGGCGTTGGAACATCACGCCAGCGACGAATTGAAGTCGCTGTATCTGCCCAAAATGATTTCGGGTGAGTGGTCTGCCACCATGAACCTGACCGAAGCTCAGGCCGGATCGGATGTGGGGGCGCTGACCTCGAAGGCCGAGCCAAATGGCGATGGCACATACTCGGTAACCGGGCAGAAGATCTTCATCTCCTGGGGCGACAACGACTTTGCCGAAAATGTCTGCCATCTGGTTCTGGCCCGTCTGCCGGACGGTGT
>NZ_JBXWSM010000105.1:0-9439 GCF_059613405.1 Ruegeria sp. BHSA118 | reverse complement strand
CCTCAACCATTTTCCTTCAGGGCCGCCAGAATGCGCGGCGGAGACATCGGCAGTTGCTTCATCCGAACACCCGCCGCATTGGACACCGCATTGGCGATGGCGGCCAGGGGCGGCACGATGCCCGTCTCGCCCACGCCGCGCACCCCGAACGGGTGGCCCGGGTTGGGCACTTCGACGATCACCGTGTCAATCATCGGCAGGTCACTGGCAACGGGAATCCGGTAGTCAAGAAAGATCGAGTTCTGCAACCGGCCATCTTCGCCATAGATGTATTCCTCGTTCAGTGCCCAGCCGATACCCTGTGCGGCACCACCTTGGAACTGCCCTTCCACATAGGTCGGGTGGATCGCCTTGCCGGCGTCCTGAATGACCGTGTACCGGGTGATCGATGTCTTGCCGGTTTCCGGATCGACCTCGGCATCGACGATATGGGTGCCAAAGGATACGCCCGCGCCTTCGGGGGTTGCTTCGAAATGGCCCGAAATCGGGCCTCCGGTCGATCCCATATCCGCCGTGATGTCGGCCAGAGGCATCGGGTCGAAATCCCCTGCATTGGGCCCCGAGGGCACCGCGCAGCCGTCTTCCCATTTCACCGCATCGACCGGGATGCCCCACTTGGCCGCCGCACGTTCGCACAGTTTCTCGACCGCGTGTCTTGCGGCCTTGATCGTCGCGAGACCCGACGCGTAGGTCACACGCGAACCATGGCTCACGTCGTTGTAGCCCAGCGTCGCCGTGTCGGCGATGGTCACGCGGATATTTTCATACGGAATGCCCAGAACCTCGGCCGCCATCAGGGCCATGGATGCGCGCGACCCGCCGATGTCGGGCGTTCCGACCATCAACTGTGCTGAGCCATCCTCGGACAGTGCCAGTGAAACGCTGGTCTCGCCGCCGTGGTTGAACCAGAAGCCGCAGGAAACCCCGCGCCCCTGACCCGGCTTCAGCGGGGCCGAGTAATGGGGATGCGCTTTGGCGGCCTCAAGGGTTTGGACCAGACCGATGCGCTCGTAGGTCGGGCCATAGCTGGCCTTCGTGCCTTCATGCGCGGCGTTTTTCAGGCGCACATCAATAGGATCGAGGCCCAGCTTGTTGCAGAGCTCGTCAATGACGGATTCAACGGCGAAGGCGCCCATGGGTGCGCCCGGCGCGCGGTAGGCGGCCTGTTTCGGGCGGTTCGACATCACATCGTAACCGATCTGCTTGACGTTGGTCAGGTTGTAGGGCGCAAAGGCACACATGGCCGTCATGTCGCCCGGGGCGCCGGGGAAGGCCCCGCCTTGCAGGCGGAAGACACCCTGCGCCGCCGTGATCGTGCCGTCTTTCTTCATGCCGATCTTCACGTCTATTGACGCCGAAGAGGTCGGCCCGGTGGCACGGAAAACCTCGGACCTGGTCATCACGATCTTGACCGGACGGTTGGCCTTGCGGCTGAGCGCCAGCGCGACGGGTTCGATGAAGACCGTGGTCTTGCCGCCAAAACCGCCGCCGATTTCAGACGCCGTGACGCGCAGCTGAGAGGTTTCGATTCCCAGCAGCGCCGCACAGGTCTTTTGCGCGATCCAGTGACCTTGGGTTGTGCACCACAACTCGCCCTTGCCGTCATTGCCCAGCATGCCCAGGCAGGCATGCGGTTCGATGTACCCCTGATGGGTCGCCTCGGTGACAAAGCTGTCTTCGATAACCAGATCGGCCTCGGCAAAGCCCGCTTCGACGTCACCGTGACCGCTTTCGTGATAGCGCACGACGTTCGGGTGCATCCCTTCCGGCACCGAATAATCCGCCGCACCTTCCCGGATCACCGGCGCATCCGGGGCCATCGCTTTGTCCACATCGGTGACGTGCGGCAGCACCTCGTATTCGACCTCGATCAGTTTCAGCGCATCACGTGCCGCCAAGGCAGATGTGGCCGCCACGGCAGCAACCGCGTGCCCGTCATAAAGCGCCTTTTCCCCCGCCATGACGTTTTCCAACACATTCCAGAATTCACCTTCAAGCCCGGGCTTGAATGGGACATCGGCGAAATCGGCACGGGTCACGACGGCTTTGACGTCCTTCGATGCCTCGGCTTTCGAGGTATCAATCCTGACGATCCGGGCATGGGCATGGGGTGAGCGCAGAATCGCGCCGTGCAACATGCCGGGGGCCGAGATATCCGCACCGAACTTGGCCCGGCCCGTCACCTTGTCCAGACCGTCAGGGCGATCAGGGCGGGTGCCAACGAAAGTGAAATCGGTTTTGCGATCGTCCAGAGCCATTATGACGCCTCCCGCATCTCAGCCGCCGTGTCCATCACGGCGCGAATGATCTTGTCATAGCCGGTGCAGCGGCACAGGTTGCCCGCCAGCCAATAGCGCGTTTCTTCCTCGGTCGGATTAGGGTTCTTCTCCAGCAGGGACTTCGCCGCCACCAGAATGCCCGGGGTACAGATGCCGCATTGAAGCGCGGCATATTCGATCATCTTCTTCTGCAACGGGTGCAGGATGTCACCATCCGCAATCCCTTCGACGGTCTCGATCTTCTTGCCTTCGGCCTCGACACCCAGCATCAGGCACGAGCACACAAGGCGGCCATCGACGGTGACCGAACATGCGCCGCAATCACCGGTGCCGCAGCCCTCTTTGGCGCCGGTCAGGTTCAGCTTGTCGCGCAGACAGTCCAGCAGGGTTTCACGCGGGTCGCACAGGTATTCGACTGCGTCCCCGTTCACGGTGGTGGATACGTGAAGCTTGCTCATGCGTTTTCTCCCTTCGCGCGGGCATAGGCGATCTTTGCGGCACGTTTGGCCAGAACGCCGGCGACTTCGGTACGGAATGCAATCGTACCTCGTTTGTCATCGATCGGATTGCAGGCGGCCGACGCGGCCGCGGCAAGTGCGTCAAGGGCGGCATCGTCCAATGTGCTGCCGATGATCGCGTTGGCACAGTCTTCAACCAACAGAACGGTCGGTGCCACGGCACCCAGCGACACGCGCGCCTCGGTGATGGCGTCACCGTCCAGACGGAGGTTCACACCAACGCCCACCACCGCAATATCCATTTCTGTACGGGGGATGAACCGCAAATACGCATCGCCGCCGTTTTCACCACGGGCAGGGATATTGACCGCCGAGATCAGTTCGCCCTTCGCCAGCGAGGTCTTGCCGGGGCCGGTTGGAATATCCTCGACCGCGACTTCGCGGGTGCCGTCCGGGCCGGTCACGGTGACAGTCACACCGGCTGCGACCATGGCAGGCACGGAATCAGCCGCAGGAGAGCCATTGCACAGATTGCCCGTCAGCGTCGCGCGGCCCTGAACCTGAGTTGAACCGATCAAGTCCATCGCCTCGACCACACCGGGCCAGTCGCGACCAAGCTCGGGGTGCTCGCTCATCTCGGCGCCGGTCGCGGCCACGCCGATCGTCCAGCTGCCGTCGTCGTTGCGGGTGATGTCACGCACGCCGTCGATCTTCTTGATGTCGATCAGCGTATCGGGCGTCACCAGTTCCGAGCGCAGTTGCACCAGTACATCCGTACCGCCCGCCAGAAAACGTGTGATGCCCGTCGCGTTCGCGGCCAGAGCCGAAGCTTCGGCAAAGCTGGCGGGGCTGTGATAATCCATGAAGCTACCTCGTACCTGTTGGTCAGGAATATCTGGGTTCGGGGCGACGTTAATTCACCCCTCGTCCGGCGTCCATGGGCCGAGCGACCAAAATTCAACTTCCAAATGTCGCTTTTGGGCAGGGTTCAGAGATCGATCTCGATCACCCCATCAGGTTCCGCCGCGCGGCTTTGGCACAGGATCATGGCGCCTTCGCGCTGTTTGTGGGACAAAACGAAATCCCGATGCTCGACCTCGCCCGAAATGACACCGCATTTACAGACGCCGCAGATGCCGTCAGCGCATTTCACATCCACATGAAATCCGGCTTTGTTCAGAACTTGCGCCGCGTCCTTGTCTGCGGGCACGGGCAGTATCCGGCCCGAACGCGCAAGCTTGAGCTCAAACGCGTGGTTTTCATATTCAGGCGTTTCAGGAACCGAGAAATATTCCAGGTGACGCGCCTCTTCGGGAAAGCCCTGCTGCTCGGCCGCCTGAATCACGCCGTTCATGTAACGATCCGGCCCGCAGGTATAGACATGCCATCCATCCCGGTAGCCGGACAGAATCACATTCAGGTCGGCGCGGGTGCCTTCATCCGAGAAATGGTAATGAACGCG
This sequence comes from Ruegeria sp. BHSA118, assembly GCF_059613405.1. Classification (NCBI taxonomy): domain Bacteria; kingdom Pseudomonadati; phylum Pseudomonadota; class Alphaproteobacteria; order Rhodobacterales; family Roseobacteraceae; genus Ruegeria; species Ruegeria sp. BHSA118. The sequence goes on along the minus strand of NZ_JBXWSM010000105.1, from coordinate 5,240 downwards.
ATCTGCCCAGGGCATGGCGGCCAGATCCTCCAGATACCCCGCCCCGCGCCGTGTGCTGGCCGAATAGTGTAATTCGAACTCGCGGCCCAGCGCATGCAGGCGATGGGCAAATGCGATCATCGGGGTGATGCCGATGCCGCCACCCATGAGAAAAGTTCTGGTAGCCCTTTCATCCAATTCAAAGTGGTTGATCGGATTGGACACGAAAACCTTTCGACCTTCGGTGAAGATGCGATGCAACAACGCGGACCCGCCACGCCCGTCACTCTCGCGCAGCACGCCGATCTGATAGGTCGTACGATCCGACGGGTCACCGGACATGGAATATTGCCGCAGAAACTCCGGTGCGACCAAAACGTCCAGATGTGCGCCCGCTGTCCATCCCGGCAGGGGCGCACCGTCCAGCGATGCAAATTCGTATTTCGTGACATCCGCCGTCATCTTTTCAACCTTGGTCACGGCGACCCGCATCACAGGCGCATCACCGGAGATCCGATAGCGATGGATGATCGACATGTCCCCGCCTGCCTTGCGGGCCTTGTACTCGTCGGCTGTCACCATGGCCTCATAGGCTGCAATCCCGGCCTCTCGGTCCATTGCAAAGGGATAGGGCCATGGGTGCGGAGCCAGATAAGCGGGATAGACGGCCAGGGTCTGATCCTCATACTTCAGGTCCAGATCCTTTTGCAGATCGCGCCGGTTCAACGGGTGCGTCGTGGGGCGATAGGCGCCGTCGGGCTGCAACTCGATGTCCCACCACCATTTCTTGGTGTCGTTCAGCCCGCCATTGCCGACCGCATCGTCCAGCCTGGCCAATGCAGGCGCGGCGGCGGGGATGTTCATCGCAACCCAGCGGAAGGGGCGTTCCTTGAAGATGCCTTCGAGGTTCCACGGGCAGGTCTTCATGCAGCGCCCGCACATCGCACCGCCCGGGGTCGTCACACGGTACGTGGCGCATTTCTGGCTGTCGGACTTCCAGATTTCGTAACCGTTGAACATCAGCTTTGGCCCAGCCGTGATTGCGCCCGAGGGGCATTCACGGGCGCATTTGTTGCAGGACTCGCAAAAGGTTTGCAGGCCGAAGTCGATGGGTTTGTCATGCGTCATCGGCATGTCGGTCGTCACCACGCCTGATTTCAGGCGCGGCCCCAGATAGGGGTTCAGGATCACTTCGCCGATCCGGCTGACCTCGCCCAGACCGGACAGCAACAAAAGCGGAGGTTGCAGAACCTCGCCATCCATCACCGTATGCGCCTTGGCCTTGTAGCCCAGGTTGCGGATCTGTTGGGCAATCACGCCACCCAGCAAGGAAAAGCGCAGATAGGCGCGCATGGATTGGGCGACACTGATCCAGTCGTCACCGCTGGCACCTTCCATCGTTTCATAGCCCTGATCGATGATCATGCTGATGGCCTGATCATGAGGCGGCACGATTTCTTCGCCCGTGGCGTCATGAGAATACCACGCCCATTCCGGGCAGCGGCTGAGGCCCACCGCGTCGACCCCAAGGAAACAGGTGGCCGCCTTGATGTTCGCCGCATTGCGCTCGGCATTGGTGGATCCGGCGACCTCGGCGCTTTCACCATCCTGCAACAGAACGAATGCACCCAGCGCCCGGCGCTGGGCAAAGCTGGGCGCGGCCTTGCGCACGTAGTACCCGCCTTTCGCGGCGTCCTGCAATGACTTGCCCATGTCGCCGAACTGGGCGCGGGCGAACATGTCGGCGCGCTTGGGAACGCGGGCCACATTCTCTTCGTCGATATAGGTTGTCGGGGCCTCGACCCGTTTGAGCTTTTCGAAGGGATGGGCCCCGTCCACATAGCGCCGTTTGGCATATGGGTCACGGTTGAGGGCGTTCTTGGCAAATCCCGTGCCCAGCCACCATGCCGGGCCTTGGGTCCGAAACCACGGCTGTTGCGCCATGGGCCTCAGCGGCCGGTCATGCGCGATGGGCATCTCGGTCGTCACGGCTGCAAGGCCAAACCGGGTGCCCAGCCAAGGCGCAACCAGCTGGCCGCCCTCGACCGTGGCCAGACCGGCGGCCACGGCCAGCTTGCCCAGATCAACTTCGGACGACATCACGCTGTGCGCACGGGCGTCAAAACCCAGCAGTCGGATATAGTTGGCGATGACCACGGCATTCTCGGTTGCCAGCAGGCAGGCACGATGATCCTGCGCGTCGATGATCCAGTCCGCACCGGGTTCGGAAGGGTCCGGGTCGCGGTTATGTTCGTAAAGAAAGACGATGGCGTGACGGTGGTCGTCAATCGGCTTGGGCGCGGCCTCCATACTGTCTTTCAGATCGGCCATGATGAGATCGATCCCAGAGGCCAGCGTTTTGGTCTGGCGCGTGCGCAGCGCGTGGGCAAGCCGGTCGATATCGGGGTTGCGGCGTGGTTCGTCCAGCAGTGCATCTGACGGCAACGGCCCGCAGCCCATCATCGATGCGTCGTTGAAATACCCAAATGCCTTCAGATGGTTGGCGCGCTCCTCCGGATCTGAGGGAATCTCGGATGCAATCGGGTTCACCAACCCGTCGCGGATCGCGTCCAGCATCGCCTGAAACTCACCCATGGCGTTGACGATGCTGTCGGGCCGTTGCGGCCGGTGGAAACTCAGTTCCCCCATGGCGGGCACGCGCGACAAATCCGGCATGGTATCTTGTCGGGTCAAACGCTCCAACGGGTATCGCCCCATGTGAACGGGTCGGTTCTTGTCCGAGAAAAAGCGGATTCCCATTATGCGCCTCCTTTTATCATCCATCCCCTACCCCGTCATGGACAGCGAAACCATTCATGCATAATCATAAGTGGTATGAGGAAAATCGATTTTACTGATCTCGACGGCAAGGTTCTGCGCACCTTTCTGACCATTCTCGAGGAAAGCTCGGTTTCGAAAGCTGCGGATCGGCTGGGTGTCACGCAATCGGCAATCAGCCACACGCTGGCCAAGCTCCGGCTGGTGCTGGGCGATCCGTTGTTTGTCCGGTCCGGTCAGGGCCTGACCCCGACCGAGCGCGCCTTGTCCCTGAAGGAGCCCGCGCAAAAGGTGCTGGACGGAATGCGGGCGCTGACCGAAGGGCGGCCGTTCGACCCGCAGTCGGAACAGATCAGGATCCGCATCGCCACCAATGACATGCCGCGCGAGTTGATCTTTCCGCAGCTGCTTCGAGAAACACGTGCCGAAGGCGCAGGTCTGCGGCTGGAATTCATTCCTTCAGGCGTGCCCGACCCCGAGCTGCTGCGCAGTGACAGATGCCAGTTGATGCTGACCCCGTTGCCGCCGGATGGACCGGATATCTTTCAAAAACGCCTGATGACCAGCCCGCTGATGCTGTTCTATGACGCCACACAGCGCACGCCCCCGAACAGTTGGGACGCCTATTGCAACTGCGATCATGTCGAGGTTCGCTTTGCCGATGGCCGCAATGCGCGCGCCGTCATGCGTGGCGTCGATCAAAGCCAGATCAGGCCTGCGGTGGTGACCCTGCCGCATTTCAACGCCATCCCGGCCTTCATACTGGGCAGCGACCTGATCTCGACCGACACGGCGCTGATGAAACAGGGCCCGCTGGCCGTGCTGGATTGCGCGCCACTGCCGTTCGAATGCGCGCCGGTGTCGATCTACATGGTCTGGCACCAAAGGTCGGCCAATGACCCGGCACATCGCTGGTTGCGGGCCCGGATCGAGGCAATCGCCGCATCTCTTCAGACCTGAGACAACAGCCAGTCGCGCATGATCCTGACCAGTTGCGGCTGGCGCGGCTTGCGGGGCGCAATCACATAAAACCCCAGATCTGCAACCAGGACATCCGCAAGCGGCTGAACAAGACGGCCCGAGGCCACCTCGGGCGCAACAAGAGGCGCATTGGCCAATGCTATCCCCTGCCCCGAAACTGCGGCGTCGATCGCAAGGCTGGTCTGGCTGAAGCTCATCATTCTGGGTTTTCCGCTCACACCCACCCGTTCAAGGAACAAGGGCCACAATCCGTGGGTGTCGTTCAGCAATACCTGCTTCATCAAGTCAGAAGGGGTGCTGATTCCGTCCGCAACAGCAGGGCTGCATACCGGGATGAATTCGGTCGAGAACAAAGGCACCGCCTCCAGTTCCGCCGCAAACGGCGCCCGACCCTGCCTGACTGCAAGATCGACGCCATCCGAACTGAAATCCGCCAGACGCTCGCGCGCATCCACCTTAACCGAGATGTCCGGATACAGGTCCGTGAAGCCCGACAAACGCGGCACCAACCATTTCGAGGCAAAGCTGGGCGTGACCGACAATGTGATCCGCCGGTCCGGAGACAGGTCGGCCACAGCCTCTTCGATCAACCTGAAAGCACGACGCAGGGGCGTGTGAAACCGCCGCCCGGAATCGGTCAGGCGCAACCCGCGCGGCAGGCGGTCGAACAGAACCTCGTTCAATCGCGCCTCAAGCCCGCGCACCTGCTGCGCCACGGCGCCCTGCGTCACGCCCAGCTCTTCGGCAGCCAGTCGAAAGTTCAAGTGACGGGCAGAAGCCTCGAAAGCGCGCAAGGCGTTAAGGGGTGGAAGGGCGGTCATGCTGTTATCCTGTAAATTTTCTACAGAATAGAGGCAGCAGAACTGATTGGTCAAACCACTGTCCGACGGCCATCTTGGGATCAACTGAAAACGGAGAGGTCAGATGGAAAAAGTAGCACTTATCACAGCGGGCGGCAGCGGCATGGGGGCTGATTCCGCCCGGAGGCTGGCGGCGGACGGTTTCAAGGTCGGCATTCTGTCCTCCTCGGGCAAAGGAGAAGCATTGGCAAAAGAGCTGGGCGGCGTCGGCATTACCGGCTCGAACCAGTCCACCGAGGATTTGCAGAAACTTGTCGATGCCGCCATGGCCCATTGGGGGCGTATTGACGTTCTGGTCAATTCTGCCGGTCACGGCCCCCGCGCCCCGATCCTTGAGCTGACGGATGAGGATTGGCACACCGGCATGGATGTCTATTTCCTGAACGCGGTACGCCCAACCCGGCTTGTGACCCCTATCATGCAGGCGCAGGGCGGTGGATCGATCATCAATATCTCGACCTTTGCCGCGTTCGAGCCGGATCCGGTTTTCCCAACCTCGGGCGTGTTCCGCGCCGGGTTGGCCGCCTTCACCAAGCTGTATTCGGACAAATATGCCGCCGCGAATATCCGCATGAACAACGTCCTTCCGGGCTTCATTGACAGCCTGCCCGAGAAAGAAGAATTCCGCAGCCGCATTCCAAT
>NZ_JBXWSM010000104.1:0-10355 GCF_059613405.1 Ruegeria sp. BHSA118 | reverse complement strand
CGCGATGAGGATTTTGTGGCCGTCATGCGGGCCGAAGGCGGGGCAAACCTGATCCTCGACATGGTCGGTGGCGACTATATCCCGCGCAACGTCAAAGCTCTGGCCGAGGATGGGCGGCTGGTCCAGATCGCGTTTCTGCAAGGCCCGGTGGTCGAGCTGAACTTTGCCCTGATGATGGTCAAGCGTCTGACCCTGACCGGCAGCACCCTGCGCCCGCAAAGCGATCTGGCCAAGGCCCGGATTGCGCAGGACCTGCGCGAAGCTGTCTGGCCTCTGCTTGAGGCTGGCAAGGTTGCGCCTGTCATCGACAGCGAATTTGATCTGGCCGAGGCTGCGGCCGCCCATGCACGCATGGAAAGCTCGGGCCATATTGGCAAGATCGTCCTGAACGTGGCGGGCTGAACTCTGCGCGCGCGGGGCAGACCCGCGCGTTCACGCAACCGCGCGGCGGTACAGGTGCCATGTGGCATGGCCCAGAACCGGCATCACTATGATCAGGCCCAACAGCATCGGCAGGGCGCCCAGAAACAGAAGGGCCGCCACGATGAAACCCCAGGTCAAGATGACGCCGGGGTTGTGACGCAACACGCGAAACGACGTCACGACCGCCACCGGCAATCCGACTTGCCGGTCCAGAAGCAATGGAAAACTGACGACGCTGACAGCCAGAGCGCAAAGAGCGAACACGAACCCAACAGCGAGTCCGACAACCATCATGGTCCAGCCGGCAACCGTAGTGAAGGCCTGCTTGGCAAAAGTGCCAAGCGACGCGGGGGCTTCTGGCCCCATTGTATGCGTATAGATGCTTTGCGCCACCATCAGCCAGATCAGCAGAAGCATCACCAGATAGAAGCCCAAAACCAGAATTGCGCCGAAAGCCGGAGAGCGGAATACGCCGAACGCATCCAGCCAATGCACCGTGCTGCCTTGTTCTCGTTTGCGGCTGATCTCATACAGCCCCACAGCTGCGACTGGACCGATCAAGGCAAAACCGGCGACCAGAGGCGCCAGAAGTGGAACCATGTTGACGTTCAGGGCAAAGCCGAACATCAAAAGCCCCGCGATCGGGTAGATCAGCACAATGAATATGGCATCCGCCCGTGTTTCGACAAAGTCGTGATACCCCGCCTTCAGACAAGCGCGCAGATCTTGCAGTGTCAATGTCTGCACCATCGGCAAGTGTTTGGTATCCGCGCTTCCGAGTTTTGAAACGCTATCCGAGACGTGATCACCGGCCGCCCCCAGATTCTGGGCCGCCCAACTGATCGGATTTCCGATTGTTTTAGCCATTTTCATCCCCTTTCCTGGCGAGGTTCGCGCCGCGGAATGGATCCGGCATTTGGTTGTCCGTGGCCGGACCAGCCGACAACGCCTGATCGCAGTATAGCACAGTTTGGCGGAATCCTGATCAACACTCTGATATCGGACGATTGCTCCGCATCGCAGTCATGTTAGCTTGATGTCAGGCAAGAGGAGGTCAGGATGCAGACAACAGCGAAAACGGTGGTATTGCACGAATTCGGCGGGCCCGAGGTTCTGCGGATCGAAGACAGGCCATTGGGCGACCCCGGACCGGGTGAAATACGTATCCGTCACCATGCCTGCGGTCTAAACTTTATCGATGTTTATCAACGCACTGGATTGTATCCTCTGGAACTCCCCCATGCGTTGGGGATGGAAGCGGCGGGTGTCGTCGAGGCCGTTGGGGAAGGGGTAACGCACCTGCAACCCGGTCAACGGGCCGCGTATGCCGCAGCCCCACCCGGCGCGTATTGCGAGGCCCGCGTAATGCCTGCGGCACAAGTGTGCCCTTTGCCGGATGGCATCTCTTTCGACGCTGCAGCGGCTATGATGTTGAAGGGTTTGACGGTTGAATACCTGTTTCACCGAACCACTCCGCTGAAACGTGGGGATACGGTGCTGTTCCATGCCGCGGCGGGTGGAGTCGGACTGATCGCCTGCCAATGGGCAAAATCCGAAGGGATCACCCTGATTGGCACGGCGGGAACCGACGAGAAATGCAGCCTTGCCCGGTTCAACGGGGCCGCGCATTGCATCAACTACCGGTCCGAGAATTTCGCCGAACGGGCGGCCGAGATCACCAAAGGCAAGGGTGTGGATGTGGTTATGGATTCCGTGGGGGCGGACACGTTCGAAGGATCGTTGAACTGCCTGAAACCGTTGGGGATGATGATTTCCTTCGGCAACGCTTCAGGCCCGGTGCCGCCATTCGATATCGGTGTTCTGGGTAAGAAAGGATCGCTCAAGATTACCCGACCCACCTTGTTCACCCATATTGCGGATCACTCCGTATGTCAGGCAATGGCGCGCCGTTTGTTTGGCAAGGTCGAGGGCAGAGAGGTCAAGATCCATATCGATCAGCGCTTTGCGCTTGACCAGATCGCCGATGCCCATCGTGCGCTTGAGGCGCGTCAGACGACCGGCAGCACAATTCTGGACCTCTGAACTGAGACCCGGCTTGAAAAGCCGGGTCCAACAAGCAGGTCAGAACCGATAAGCGACCCGGACTTGCAGTGTGGTTGCGTCGACATCCACATTGCTTCCATTGAAGTTATCGAATTCGTGGTACAGCAACTCTCCACCGACGCTCACGTTCGGCGCCACGATCTGTTCATAACCTGCACCGATGAACCACCCATCATCACTGCCCAGGGTGTCCGTACCCGCTTCGGCATAGCCTGCTGTGCCATACAGCAGACCTTGCGGGTTTACCTTGTAGCCTGCGCGCGCTTTCAGGCGCCATACATCTTCCACGGTCACCGCAACGTTGGACAAGCCCACGTCGGTCCAGTCATAGTCAAATCCGCCGCCAACGACCCAGTCGCCCAGATCATAATCATAGCCCAGGATGATACCGCCGATCGCGCCATCGCCATCGACACCGGACAGGCTGGTGTCCACATCGGCATAACCCAGTTGCAGACCGCCGTAGAACCCGGTCCAGTTGCCCGAGGATTGTGCCATCGCCGATCCCGCGACCACGGTTGCGACAGTGGTGATGAGAGCCAATTTTACAGTCATCTCATTTCCTTTCGATTGTCACTCTGCTCCGGTGAAATTCAGCTCACCTGTGCAGACATTTACGATCCGCTAACGTCATCGGATCAGTGATACCTACGAACTCCGGCCCGATTTCCGGCTTGAAACGTGACAAGACACGCCGGTGCCCTTTGAAAGCGGGCACTTCTTATACTGATGAGATAGGAAGAAATGAGAGGTCTTCAAACGACATGCGGCGGCGGAACGTTCCGCCGCCGACACATCTGAAAGTTTCAGCGGATTATTGCTTTTGCAACTCGGCGGGGGTCTTGTCCGCGATGTTTTCCCAGTTTGCACTTGCGCTTTCGATAAAGCCCGGGATGTCGCCTTCCCAGCGTTCCTGGATGTCTTCCGACAAGTTCAGGTACAGTTTGTTGTCGACGATTTTCCAGTGGTTCGGGTCACCGTCGAATTTGAAGCCCATGGCTGTACCAAAGGCACAATAGCCGCCGTAGGCAGGCAGGTAAGCTTCCGGGTTTGCTTCGAAGGCGGCTTTGTTTTCCTCGGACGAGAAACGGTACAAGGCATCGTCGTGCAGCGTGGTGATGCGGTAGTCGCCCTTGGTCGCTTCGCCGACGGTGAAATAGGCAACCGGGTCATAACCCTGCATGGCCAGACCGGTCGAGCTTGCGTTGATGTCCACTCCAGCGGCCAGAGCGGATGTTGCCAGTGCAACGGACAGAGCGACGCCACCGATCAGAGATTTAAACTTGTTCATTGTTCCACCTTTCGTGAAAGGAGCCTCGTCTATGTGCCGATCGGAAGCTCCGGATTGTTGTCCTGTGTGGCCCGTAATTGACCGTCACGACAGCGATCTGGGAAGCAGGTGGATCACGTTCAAAACAATGAATCGTGATTGTGCGTCAGAGAGGAACGTCTGTTCAAAAATGCAGGCCTGACATTACGCGTCCGGTTCAAAATCCAGAACAAACGCGATGACTTTGCAGGCCGCCATTTCACAAGGCCTCAGCAGCGCGCCGCTGATGCGTGTCTGATACAGGTTCAAGCTGACATAGTCGGTGCCGCCCAGTTCGTGCGCAACCAGCTTGTGGGATTTCCCCTTTGCCATCTGTTGGCGCACGACGACATAGCGCCGATCCCCTGATGTACCTGTAAAACTGCCTTCGGGCAGCGCGAAAAAAGCGGAAACGAAAGCGTCCGGCGGTGTCACGACTTTCCGATTTTCGGTTCAGTTCCGGCCTTGATCCGTGCGACATTGGTGCTGTGACGCCAGTAGATCATAAGGGTCAGGATAATCCCAAGGATAAAGGATTGTCCGTTTGTCAGAACAAGCACCCAGGTCGTTGAAAGCGCGGCCGCGGCAAGCGCGCCGACCGAGGATATCCGCCAGATCGCCGCTGCCACCAGCCAGCTGAGACAGCACGCAACTCCGACACGCCAGTCCAGCGCCAGCCAGAGGCCCAGAAAGGTGGCCACGCCTTTTCCGCCCTTGAAACCCAGCCAGATGGGAAAGCAATGACCCAGAAAGGCAAAAAGGGCTGCGACCTGCGCGGCGTCTTCTCCGGCATAAGCACGGGCAATCAGAACCGCGACCGCGCCCTTGGCCGCGTCGAACAGCAAGGTCAGCGCCGCGGCGGCTTTGTTGCCGGTTCGCAGGACGTTGGTTGCGCCGATATTTCCGGATCCGATTTCGCGCAGATTTCCCAGCCCCATGACCTTTGCAAGCAACAGCCCGAAGGGAATGGAGCCCAAGAGATATCCAACCACCGCCCACTGGAGCAGTTCGCTAGTCGAGTTGTCGATCGGGGGCATCAGGAACTCCGGAACACTTCTTTACCTGCAACATAGGTCGAAATGACCTTACCTTGCATCCGCTGGCCGTCAAATGGCGTGTTCTGAGATTTGGATTTTAAAGCAAAGCGATCAAGCACAAAAGGTACATCCGGGTCGAACAGAACCAGATCCGCCGGGGCACCTTGCGACAGGCGACCGCTTGTCAGACCAAGCCGTTTGGCCGGGTTCAATGCCATCGCCCGGAACAGGGTCGGCAAGTCCAACTGGTCGGCATGATACAGGCGCAATGCCGCAGGCAAGAGCGTTTCCAGCGCCACCGCGCCCGAGGCGGCCTCTTCAAACGGCAGGCGTTTGCTTTCTTCGTCCTGCGGCGTGTGCATCGAACTGATCGTGTCGATGAGGCCGGTGCGCACCGCCTCGATCACCGCCTGCCGGTCATCCTCGGACCGCAGCGGAGGCTTGACCTTGAAGAAGGTGCGATAGTCGGCCACGTCCAGCTCGTTCAGCGTCAGGTGATGGATCGAGGTGCCGGCAGTTATGTCCAGCCCGTTGCGCTTGGCCCGTTCCAGCGCGGGCAGGGCGCGGGCGGTGGTGATCTGGTCGGCGTGATAGGCCGCGCCCGTCATTTCCAGCAGCGCGATGTCACGGTCCAGCCCCATCCGCTCTGCCATCGGTGACACTGCGGGCAGGCCGCGCAATGCCGCGAACTTGCCGCTGGTCGCCGCCGCTCCGGCGCTGAGCCCCGGTTCCTGAGGATGGGCAATCACCAAAGCGCCACAGGACTTCGCATAGGTCAGGGCGCGGGAAAACACCTTGGTATTGGTGATGACGTGATCGCAATCGGTGAAGGCCACGGCGCCTGCGTCCTGCAAAAACCCGATTTCCGTCATCTCTCGCCCGTCGCGCCCTTTGGTCAGCGCGGCCATCGGCAGAACATTGACCGGCGCATCCGCCTGAGCACGCCGGGTCGCGAATTCCAGCGTTTCCGGCGTATCGACCGCGGGCAGAGTATCCGGTCGGGTGACGATGGTGGTGACACCACCGGCCGCGGCAGCGAGACCCGCGGATTTGTAGCTTTCCTTGTGCCGTTCCCCCGGCTCACACACCTTGACGCCGATATCGACGATGCCGGGGGCAAGGCACTTGCCGCCGCAATCGATGACCTGAGCGTCAGCAACGGGCGCATCCCCGTTACCCTTGCCCAGAATGAGGCCGCCGGCAATGTGCAGCCAGCCGGGACTGTCCGTGCCGCTATCAGGGTCGATCAGGCGGGCATTGGTGAAGATCAGGGTGGTCATGGAATGGCCCTTTCAATCGCGGCTTTGGTGGCGGCCGGGTCTGACTGGTACTTGATCAGATGCTTGTCGCCGCCCTTGGTGACAACCTGGACGAAGCTGCCCATGATATTCACGGCGGCGATCTGATTCAGCGGCACGCTGCGTCCGCCGGGACCGGTCAGTGCGGTGTCTGACAATTGCCAAGTGGCGACCATCTCTTCCGAGGCAAGGTACCACGCCCGTATGCCAATGGCGGCAAGGCCAGCAGGCGCTCCGGTCCAGACGTAAGGATTGCCGATCAGCCACAAAACGAGCATGGCACCGGCCATAGCAACAGCAGCCAGCCATGCATTTGTGCGGATATAGGCCCCTTTGTCCGGGGCGAAATTCACAGGATCAGCCATAAGACGCCTCCGATAACCAAAAGCGCGACCAGTGCCAGAATGGCCGATCCTACGCGACGGGGTTTGTCATCGGCTGGAATGGCCTGCGGGGCCGAGAAGGGCTTGGCGCTTTCGGTTTCGATCGTTCCCCCGGTCCAGTTCGTGGCCTCTTCCGTGAACAGGCCGATCAGACGCAGGCGCGGATCGGGGTTCAGTGTCGCCGGATGTCCGTTGAAAGCTGCGCTGCGAAGGGCCATGACCCAACCGTCGATTGCGACCAGAGCGTCCTGGTCCAGCTGGTCCGCAGACACGCCGCAGCCCTCGGTCAGATAGCCGTACAGCCCGAGGTCTTCGAGGTCGGAGACCGGGAAAATATCGATATGGCTGGGGTCCAGCCCGTCGACCCCAAGCACCTGATCGGCGGCACCCGGTTCGCGCAGGAACTTGGCCTCTTCCGGGAGCATGTCCAGCGTGAACAGGCGCAAGACGCCGCGTTCGTGGGGGGCGACGGTCAGATCGCTCATGCGGCCTCGCGCAGGTTGCGGGCCAGCAGATCCATCGCGGCCATGCGGACCGCGACGCCCATTTCCACCTGTTCCTGAATGACGGATCGGTTGATGTCGTCCGCCAATGTGCCGTCGATCTCGACCCCGCGGTTCATCGGCCCGGGATGCATCACGATCGCCTCGGGCTTGGCTTGCGCCAGCTTTGCGGCATCCAGCCCGTAGCGGTGATAGTATTCGCGTTCCGAGGGGATGAACCCGCCATCCATCCGCTCTTTCTGAAGGCGCAGCATCATGACAACATCAACGTCTTTCAAACCCTCGTTCATGTCGTCGTAGATTTCGGCCCCGAACTCAGCAAACTGGCTGGGCACCAGTGTCGGCGGGCCGATCAGTCGAATACGGTTTTCCATTTTGCCCAGCAGGATCAGGTTTGATCGCGCGACGCGGGAATGGGCCACGTCGCCGCAAATCGCGATGTTCAGCCGGTGCAGGCGGCCCTTGGCGCGTCGGATGGTCAGCGCGTCCAACAGGGCCTGCGTAGGGTGTTCATGTTTGCCGTCACCGGCGTTCAGCACCGCGCAATTGACCTTCTGCGCCAGCAGGTCGACCGCGCCGGAATGGGGATGCCGCACAACCAACAGATCGGGATGCATCGCGTTCAGCGTCATCGCGGTGTCGATCAGCGTCTCGCCCTTTTTGATCGAGCTGGCCTGCATTGCCATGTTCATCACATCCGCACCCAGACGCTTGCCTGCCAGTTCGAAACTGGCTTGCGTGCGGGTCGAGTTTTCAAAGAACATGTTGATCTGGGTCAGCCCCGACAGAACGTCCGAATGCTTGGTCGACTGACGGTTCATGTCGACATAGGACTCGGCCAGATCCAGAATTTCAGTGATATCGGATTGCGACAGATGCTCGATGCCAAGAAGGTGACGATGGGCGAAACGCATGGGCGGGCTCCTGTCTGACAATCGGGCCGCTTATAGGAAGCTGTGCGGCGCAAGGCAACCTAAGGTTCCGTACCCTCTGACAGTTTTTCGCAGCCGCCTTCGGGCAGGCATTGTTCACCCGGCTTGCACCACTTGCCATAACCACAGTCGATGGCCTTGATCGGTACGCAGCCTTGATGCTCCGAGCATTTGAAACCGGGGCGGCATTGTGATCCGGTTTCCTCGCACAGGAACCACCCCGGACGAGTGCAGCCCACGCCGGGCAGGCAGGCCGAACCGCGCGCGCAGGTTCTGCCATCAGCGCATGTGGTCGGTGGCGTCGTATCCAGTTCGGGTGCGCTTCGTTCACATTCGCCACGGCCATTGCAGAAACTGTCGCCCGGACAATCCAGCCGCGATGCGCATTTGTTCAGGCCTGCGGGCGCACATCTGAGTCCACCGGCAACGCAGCGTTCGAACGGGCCGCAACTGCGCCCGCCGCCGCAATAGGTGCCGCCCAGTGGAATGCAATGGCCATCAAAACTGCATCTTTGCCCGCCTGAACAACATGTGCTGCCGCATTTGAACTGACCCGCACGGCACTGCCCGTGTTTGTCATGAAACGTGGCCCATGCCGGATCATCGGTGACAACCAGCACTAATCCAATGATGAGGAATCGCAGAAATCTGAGCATCGCACGCCGATGGTCGGCGCGACAGAGCGACCGATCAAGCCCTATTCGCTTTCCCTCAGCCCTCAGGCGGGTAAGTTATGCCTATGGAATCGGGCTTGGACTATTATTCTGCGCGGGCGCTGCTGGAATGGCAGATCGAACTGGGCGTGACCGACGCAATCGGTGATGTGCCGGTTGACCGGTACGCGTTGCCTGACACCACGGCCAAACCCAGGAACCCGGAAACGCCCCCCGCCGCCCCGGCAATGCCAAGGGATGTGGACCCGGTAGTAATCGCAGGATCCGCAGCGCGCGACGCGGGATCGCTGGATCAGCTGCGCGCAGCGATGGACGCGTTCGAACATTGCGAGCTCAAGCGCGGTGCGCGGCAGTTGGTCTTTGCCGATGGGACCCCCGGCGCGCGTGTGATGATCATCGGCGAGGCGCCGGGTCGCGATGAGGATCGCGAGGGTAAGCCCTTTGTCGGCCGTGCGGGTCAGTTGCTGGACCGGATGCTGGCGGCAATAGATCTGGATCGTCGCGAAAACGTCTATATCACCAATGTGCTGCCATGGCGGCCCCCGCAGAACCGCGACCCCAAGCCCGAAGAGATCGGGATGATGAAGCCGTTCCTGGAACGCCACGTGGCCCTGGCCAGACCCGAGGTTCTGGTTGTGATGGGGAATATCAGCTGTCAGGCGGTGCTGGGCAAACGTGGCATCACCCGCTTGCGCGGCAAATGGGATCAGGCAATGGATCTGCCAGTGATTCCGATGTTCCACCCGGCTTACCTGCTGCGACAACCGCAGATGAAACGGCAGGCCTGGGCGGATCTGCTGGAACTGAAAGCGCGGCTGCGAGGTGCAACATGAAGGTTCTGGCATTCTCTGATCTGCACATGGCGCGCAACCGGGCAGCCGATCTTGTTGCCGCCAGCGCCCAGGCTGATCTTGTCATCGGTGCCGGTGATTATTGCAATTCGCGTCAGGGGCTGGACGAGGCGATGCAGATGCTGTCCGGCATTTCGGCCCCGCTGGTCCTGATCCCGGGAAACGCGGAAAGTGCAGAAGAGCTGGGCAATGCGGCCCCGGACGGTGTCCATGTCCTGCATGGGTCTGGCATGACCATTGACGGCTTGCGCTTGTTTGGTCTTGGCTACGGCGTACCACCGACCCCGTTCGGAGACTGGTCCTGTGACCTGACAGAAGGTGAGGCGGCCGAGATGCTCGACCGGTGTGAAACGGCTGATGTCCTGATCGTTCATTCTCCGCCCAAAGGGTATGGGGATCAGACATCGCAAGGCCTTTCGGTCGGATCGACTGCCATACGGGATGCGGTGGAACGCCTTCAGCCGGGATTTGCGTTCTTCGGTCATGTGCATGAAAGCTGGGGCTATCGCGGGTCCTTGGGGCGAACGCATTTGGCCAATCTGGGCCCGACGCCAAGTTGGTTCGAGGTGGATACGTGATCGAATTCCAGACCTTGCTGGTCTTTGTTCCGGCGGCACTGGCACTGAACCTGACGCCCGGTGCTGATATGATGTTCTGCTTTGGCCAAGGGCTGCGATCCGGGGCGTGGCCTTCGGTATCGGCAAGCGCCGGCGTGTCCGTGGGTTCAATGATTCACGTGCTGCTGGCAGGGCTTGGGCTGGGCGCTGCGGTGTCGGCGCTGCCCTGGCTTTTTGAAGTGATCCGCTGGATGGGTGCCGTTTACCTGATGTATCTGGCCTGGGGTGCGGTCCGGCATGGCGCTTCGACTGGGGATGCGCCTG
>NZ_JBXWSM010000103.1:0-10546 GCF_059613405.1 Ruegeria sp. BHSA118 | reverse complement strand
ACCTCTTCGTCCTGCACGTACATGCCGAAATTGTCGTCCGCAAAGCACAGCGGGCTGGCATGGTTGATGCGGGCCACGATGTAATCCAGATCGGCCTTGGTGCGTTCAAACGAATGGCGGAAGACCTTCGAATTCGATTTGACCGCCGAATTGCAGAACGCGCAGGTGAACGGGCAGCCCCGTGCCAGTTGCATCAGTGCAAACAGGCCGGTGTCAAAGAACTTGTCCATCAGCCCGGCCAGATAGGGCGAGGGGATTTCATCCAGATCGCGGATGCGGGGCGGCTCGGCCCCGCGCAGGATCTCTCCGGTTTCGGGGTGCACGTAAAGCGCGCCATCGACGGCCTCTTCCCACATGCCTTCGCGTCGGGCACCGACATCGATGAACCGTTGCAGCGTGCTGAGGAACGCGCGCTCGCCCTCATAGGTGGGGCCGCGCACATGCATGTCGATCTGCGGCATGGTCCGGATCCAGCTGTCCTGTTCTTCTTCGGTCAGCGGGAAGTTGGGACCACCCATCAGGGTCAGGCTGTTGGGATTGACCGCCTTGACGTAGTCGGCAAAGGACAGGGCCAGATGGTGGTTCCAGGAATAGCTGGAAAAACCGACCGCATCGGGCGGAGCTGTGTCGACGGCCGCTTTGAATTCCTGCGGATCACGAAAGATCGCGACCTCGATCGGTGTCGGGCTTTTTGCATGAGCCTGGGCATAGGTCGCAAGATTTCCAACGCCCAATGGGTAGGTGTCCGATGTGGCAGTAACGAGGTTATGTCCAAGATCAGCAAGATAAAGACGCATTGACGATTATCCTTCCAGCACTGGTACCAAATACATTTAACAGCCCATATCCTACTATATATCAGATGGACCGGTTACGGATCGAAAGTGTTTATGTCTGTAGTTTTGAGGCATTATATCAGACCTCATGCTGCCACGGGAAGCGATCGGTCAGCGCCCGGGAAACAAGGATGAATGCCAGAACGGCCGCGGGCAGAACCAGCAGGCCCTGTGCAAGGATCGGATGCAGTCCCGTGTTCAGAAGAGCTTCGAGCGAAAAGGCGTTGAAAACGTAAACCATGACATAGGCCAGCAGGTAGAAGGGCAATTTCCTGAACCCTTTGGTGTCGAATACGATCCGGGCGTGGGTCATGAAATTCCACAACACGCCGATGACGAACGAGATCGCAAGAGCCGCCTGTGCGGGCAACCCCGACAGGCTCAGAACCGAGAAAACCGCATACCCGAAGGCCGTATTCACGATGCCGACCAGGGCGAAAAGCATGAAGGATTGCTTGCGTAGAAAAGATGAAGATTTCATACGGCCTCCTCCCTTGACCGAAGACACCGGGCGACTCCGGAAGCAATGTCATATTGTGGCATAAAACCGGTCACGTCCCGCAACCGGGTCACGTCCGCCGCCAGCCGGGGCGGATCGTCCGCTGCGCGGGCGATGGTGCCCAGGCGGATCAGATTGGGCCGGTGCATCTGGTTTGCCACCTCTGCAATCAGGTCTCGAACCGGGGTCGCCGTACCGCTGGCGGCATTGACCGGGCCGGTCAGATCGCTTTCCAGCACGCGCAACAAGGCGCGGGCAAGATCATCGACATGCAGGAAATCCCGCTCCTGCCGTCCATCGGTGCAATCGACCGGTCGTCCCGCCCCGAGGTTTGACATCAGATCGCCAAACAGTCGCCCCGGCGGTTCATCCGGCCCGTAGACAAAAAAGATGCGGGCCCATGCCAGGGACAGACCAAGCGTCTGCTGGCCCGCGCACAGTGCCAGACCGGCCCCGGCCTTGGCCGCCCCATAAAGGGTGCGGGGGCGCAGGGGGCTGGTTTCGACCAGCTCCGGTACCGACCAGTCATATTCGGCACAGCTTCCGGCGCAGATGGCACGCCGGCCGCCTGTGCGCGCGAATTCCCGCACCAGATGCAGAGTGGCGACCATCCAGTCCAGATTGGCCCCAGAATTCCAGCGGTCGCGCGCGCCGTCATGCCAGGCCAGATGCACCAGATGGCTGGCGCGGGCTGTTTCAAGGGCTGTCGTGGTGGCACCGGGGTCCAGCAGATCGCAGGTGATGTCGCTTGCCGGGTTGCGGGCCAGCGTCACCACCTCGTGGCCCGCCTCTGTCAGAGCCGTGGCTGTGGCGCGCCCGATCAATCCGGTTGCGCCCGTCAGCAGAACCCGTGCCATCAGCTGATCCTGATCTCTGGCACGGCGGTCACGAAGCGGGTGCCATGTGCCTTCAGGTCTGACAGTTGATCCGTGACTTCGTCCCGGATGTTCCAGGGCAGGATCAGCACGTAATCCGGCGGCGTCTCGCGCAGGGCTTCGACCCCATGCACGGGGATATGGCTGCCGGGCAGCAGCGTGTTCTGCTTGGCCGGGTTGCGATCAACGCAGTAAGAGATCAGGTCGGGGCCGATCCCGGCATAGTTCAGCAGCGTGTTGCCCTTGGCAGCGGCGCCATAGGCGGCAATGGTGTCACCCCTGGCATTTGCTTCGCGCAGGAAGCCAAGCAGCCCGTCGCGCAGCGTTTCGACCTGAATGGTGAAATTCATATAGCCCTCGGGCCGGTCGAACTGCGCCGCAGCCTCATCCGCGCGGACCTTGGCCAGACCGGGCCCTTCGCGGTGGCTGGCACCCTCAAGGCAGGCGAACACCCGCAGCGAACCGCCATGGGTGGGCAGTTCTTCGACGTCGAAGACACGCAGGCCCGCCTTGGCAAAAATCTTTTCCACCGCCAGCAGCGACAGATAGGAGTAATGTTCGTGATAGATCGTGTCGAACTGCACTTCGTTGATCAGGTTCAGAAGGTGCGGGAATTCGACCGTGTAAACCGCATCACCCGTCAGAAGCGTGGCGATCCCGGCGACGAAATCGTTGATGTCGGGTACATGCGCCAGCACATTGGCCGATGCGATCAGCGCCGGAGGTTTCTCGGTCGCGGCCACCTTGCGGGCCAGCGCCTCGCCGAAATAATCGACCAGCGTGCGCACGCCTTTTTCTTCGGCGGCAGCCGCCACGCTGCCCGAAGGTTCGATCCCCAGAACCGGGATGCCTTTCTCGACGAAATACTGCAACAGATACCCGTCATTCGAGGCGATCTCGATCACCAGATCATCCGGTCCCAGATCAAGCCGGTCGACCATCTGTTCGACATAGGCCCTGGCATGGGCCAGCCAGCTGTCCGAATAGCTGGAGAAATAGGCATAGTCGGCGTTGAAAATCTCATCCGCCGGTACGGCGTCTTCGACCTGTACCAGATAGCAGTCGTTGCAGACCCAGGCATGCAGCGGATAGCGCGGACAGGCCGTGCCCGCGCGCTCGGGCGGGACATAGGAATTGGCCAGCGGAGAAAGCCCCAGATCGACCAGCGTCTGGGTCAGGGCTGCGCCACAGCTCCGGCAAGCGGGGTGTGTCATTGCGGCATCCTCCAGCGCAGATCCTCGCTCAGTGTGCCTGTGCGGATATGCTCTTCAAGCGCTTTCAGCCGCATCAGCGGAGATGACCTGAAATCGGCATCGCCAAAGTTGATATCGTTCAGCAATTGCAGCAGATCCCGGATGGTGCCTTCAAGCGTCTGCACCGGCTGATGTTCGGGTGCCAGTTGTTTGTAGAGCGAAAAGTCGACCTTGTAAGACCGGTTGTCGGGCGAGGCATCGGGATTGATCGAGTAGCTGGCCCCGGGGACCGCTTCGGCCACGGCCTGCGCCAGATCGCGGATCTGATGGTTCCACACATCCGATCCAGCGTTGACCGCAAGCCACTGCCCCCCGGCATCTTGGGTCCGGGTGATGGCCCAGTCGATGGCTCGGGCCATGTCGCGCACGTCGATCAGCGGCCGCCACGGGCTGCCGTCGCTCAGCACCGTGATCTTGCCAGCGGTGACCGCACAGGCGGCAAAATCGTTCAGGACCAGATCCAGCCGCAGCCGGGGCGACGGCCCGCAGGCGGTGGCGAAACGCAGCGCTGTACGCAGCATCCCCGGCGTGTCCATGGCCGCCAGCGCGCGCTCGGTCCCGATCTTGCTGCGGGCATAGGCGGTCAGCGGGTTCAGGGGCGCGTCCTCGGATCGCGCATCGCCTTCGGCGAAGCCATAGACCGAACAGCTGGAGGCGAAGACAAAGCGTGATACCCCGGCTTCGGCGGCCAGATGAGCGGCCTGCACGATGGCATCCTGATTGATTTCCGTGGTGACTGTTTCGAACCGGGCACCCATCGGGTCGTTCGAGATGGCCGCCAGTGCAACAACCGCATCCGCCCCCTGGAACAGTGACGCATCGATATCGCGAATATCCGCGATGATCTGCTGGTTCAGAACCCGCTCGGGCCACGCATCATGTGTGGTCAGCCGGTCCGAGAAAAACCCGGGATCAAGGCCGATCAGATTGGCGTTGGGATAGGATTTCCGCAAGGCCGCCGCCACGACCGGACCAATATAGCCCAGATTGCCAAGCAGGATGATTTTCGGAGCGGAACCCAGCATCATTCCCAGACCTTCCATGGAGCATTGCCTTCCTGCCAGCGCGCTTCGAGCTGACGGCGGTCGCGCAGTGTATCCATCGGTTGCCAGAAACCCTTGTGGCGAAACGCCATCAGATCGCCGTCTGCGGCCAGCGTTTCAAGCGGAGCGCGTTCCCAGATTGCGCCATCCCCGTCCAGCAGATCACCAACCGAAGGATGCAGCACGAAGAACCCGCCATTGATAAAACCACCGTCACCGCCCGGTTTTTCGGCAAAACGTTCGATCTGATCGCTGGCCAGCTCCAACGCGCCGAAACGCCCCGGTGGCACGACTGCGGTGAGCGTGGCACGTTTGCCGTGGCTTTTGTGGAACGCGACCAGCGCGCTGATATCGACATTCCCGACCCCGTCGCCATAGGTCATGCAAAAGGCCTCTTCATCCTTGAGCAGATGCATGACCCGGCGCAGCCGCCCCCCGGTCTGGCTGTCCTCTCCGGTATCGACCAGCGTCACGCGCCACGGTTCCGATTTGCTGTTGGCAATCTCAAGCCCGCCATTGGCCAGATCGATCGTGACGTCTGAACTGTGCAGAAAGAAATTCGCGAAGTATTCCTTGATCACGTAACCCTTGTAGCCGAGGCAGACGATGAAATCCGTGATGCCGTGTGCCGCGTAGATTTTCATGATATGCCAGATGATCGGTTTGCCGCCGATCTCGACCATGGGTTTTGGAATCTTGACGGTTTCTTCGCTGAGCCGGGTTCCCAAGCCGCCGGCCAGAATAACACACTTCATAAAATCGCTCCCTCGTTAACAACGAGACTGGCTACCAATTTACTCATCGTCCCCCAGATTTGAGACTTCTGGGTTTTGCAAACATTCTCACGTATTAGGACGGCAGCGGTGCCACCCTGTCAAGATTCACAGGACGACGAGTCATGAGGCGCTGAATTTCCTGCTGCTCTGGCGCTCAAACATACACAATGCGAGAAAAGTCACAGCATTGTTGATGCGCCCTTTCGGTCCGTCGATACAGTGAAGGACATCACAGACGCAGCTTGAAAAAAGCGGTCATGGTTCAGGTCAGGCGCCGTGCAAGAGATGTGTGGATCCAATCTATGTTTCGCTTCCGGGCGGGGAGTTTCGGCTGGCTGTGCCAGTCAGCAATCATCGTTATGTTTCAGGGCATTGTGGAAAACGCGTGCTGTTTCGGGCGGTGTGAAAGACCGTCGGTTTCGCAAAGCCAAACCGGCTTTCGGCACAGGCGACGCGGGTTTGGCCTGTCATCGATTTGCACGGAAGGGCGCAAGTGCAGTTCGTCAAACGGAATGGTTGATTTTTCTGCACGGAAGGGGTGGAGCTTAATACGCAGGAGCCCCGTTTCGGGAACTGACAGGAATTTGTTGTGAATCTCGGATAACCTCTTGTAGCTTTAGGTCAGTGTTTTGGTATGGGTGTTAGTCATTTGAAAAAAGATATTGTTCCCGTTGTCGTCATTGGTGGTGGTCCAGCAGGGCTGACAGCAGCCTATGAACTTCAGAAACTGAGCGACACACATGTTCCCCGGGTGTTCGAAGCCTCGGACATGGTTGGTGGCATCTCGCGAACCGAAACGCACAAAGGTTATCGCTTCGACATTGGCGGGCATCGGTTTTTCACCAAGGTGCGCGAAGTCGAGGATATGTGGCACGAGGTGATGGGGGATGATTTCATCACCGTGCAACGCCTGAGCCGCATCTTCTATCGCAACAAATTCTACGATTACCCGCTGCGTATCTTCAACGCCCTTGGCAATATCGGCCCCTACGAGACCTACAAGATCATCGGCAGCTTCATCAAATGGAAGATTCGTCCACGCCAGCAGGAAGACACGTTCGAAGACTGGGTCGTCAATCGCTTTGGTGGGCGGCTTTATATGCATTTCTTCCACAGCTACACCAAGAAGGTCTGGGGTATTCCGCCGTCCGAAATCCGGGCCGACTGGGCCGCGCAGCGGATCAAGAACCTGTCCCTGCCCAAGGCGGTCTGGAACGCGATTTCCGGGGCCAATGACACCGCCAGCCTGATCGAGGAATTCCAGTATCCCCGCCTGGGCCCCGGCATGATGTGGGAAAAAACCCGCGATCTGATCCGGGAGAAGGGCGGTTCGGTCGAAACCCATTCCGAAGTGATCCAGGTGAACCGTGATGGCAATCGCGTCACCTCGATCGATGTGCGTCACTGGACTGAAGATGGCGAAAAACACACCGAGCGGGTGGAGGGAGAAGAGTTCGTCAATTCGATGGCCGTTCGTGATCTGATCCATGCTTTTGATCCGCCGCCACCGCCCGAGGTCGTCGAGGCGGCAGACCGTCTGCGGTATCGTGATTTCCTGATCGTGACCCTGATCCTGGATCACGCGGACCCGTTCCCGGACAACTGGATCTACATCCACAGCCCGCAGGTGAAGGTGGGGCGCATCCAGAATTTCCGCGCCTGGTCCGCGGAAATGCTGCCCGATCAGAACACCGCGTCGATCGGGATGGAGTATTTCTGCCAGAAAGGTGACGGGTTGTGGTCGTCAAGTGACGAGGATCTCAGGCATCTCGCCAGTGAAGAGCTTGAAAAGCTGGGTCTGGCCAAGGCCAGCGATGTCATCGACCACGCGGTTATCCGGCAGCCCAAGGCCTATCCGGTCTATGACAGTGAATACAAGGACGCCCTGGACACGGTCAGCGGCTGGCTGAAGACGCTCGAAAACTTCCAGACCGTGGGTCGCAATGGTCTGCACCGCTACAACAACCAGGATCATTCCATGCTGTCGGCGATGTACGCCGCGCGCAATATTCTGGGCGAGGATCATGACGTCTGGGATGTCAATGTTGAGCGGTCCTATCACGAAGAGTTTGAAGCCAAACCCAAGAAAAAGGCGGCCCCGCAATCCGCCGTCCGCAAAAGCAGGGCCCTCTGAGGAAGGAGCAGCCCTTCAACTGTGGACCGCAGCGCCCACAGGTTTGTTGGCAGAGGAGGGTCGGGGGCGGAATCTGTCCGGCCGGATGCTGACGTGATCGCGTAATCTGTTGATTTCGCGATCTTCGTCCTGATGATCCAGCCGGCATCGCAGCCACACCTCGGTCAGCAGCAACCGCAGCCGCAGATCTGGACCGGCCTCTTCGATGGTGTTTGTCATCTGTGTCCGGGTCAGGCTGAAAAGATCCCCCAAATGGGCGTTCCTGAAGTATTCCGGCCGGATCTCAAGCCGCTGAAACACCGTCGTCCAGAACCCGATCTTGATGCGCTGGCTCAGGGTGTTGGGGATGTAGCGGTTGGCGACCTCGCGGACCACCCATTTGTCGCGGATGAAGGGGTGTGCCTTCTCGAAAACGAACGGAGAGGCTCTGAGCTTGTAGCGTGCTGGCAGATTGACCCCGAACCGGGCAACCTGTGTGTCCAGAAACGGGAACCGCGCCTCGATCCCGGCAGCCATGCCCATTGTATCGTTGCGATGCAAAAGCGTTCGCAGATGGTGGTGCATGTAATCCAGGCTCCATTGCCGGCCTCTTTCCTGAAACTTGCGAGGCAGCTGTGCCAGGCTGTCGGCTACAGCCCGCTTGTCCTGCGCCATCTCGCGACCATTCAGGATGTCGCGGACGTTTTCCATGTTTCCCATCCGGTCAGGTGCCAGGATCGGGCCAACCCCCGGTATTGCGCGTATGGCCGAACCCAACCCGCTGATCATCCTTTCATACCCGTCTGTCAGGCGTTTGCGGCCAAGCCAGGGGTAGCCCAGAAACAGCTCATCCGATCCTTCGCCTGACAACAGCCCCTTGATCCCTGAATCCGCCGCGAGCTGGGCGATCATCATCAATGGCGCGCAATTGGGATGATAGGAAAACGGGTATTCGTAGTGACGCATCACACGCGGGATCATGTCGACGAAATCCTGCTCTTCAGCCTCGATGACATGCAGATCAAGTTTCAGGCTTTTGGCCAGCTCCGAGGCGGCGTCCACCTCGCTCCAAGCGCCTTTCACATTGGCGTGGAACAGGGCGATATTCTGGTGCTGGGCCGCTGCGATGGCAACGATCAGGGATGAATCCACCCCGCCAGAGCAAAACGCGCCAACCGGTGCATCCGCGAATAAATGTGAGGCCACGGATTTATGCATGAGATCCGCATATTCATCGACGATATCGGCAGCCGACAGGCCATCGAGACGGGTCATCTCATCAAGGTCGAGAAAGTCGGTCAGTTGGAAGAAAGAGGCGGTGTCGATATTGCCCGATCCGTCATGCCACAGATAAGTGCCGGGTGTCAGGCTGCGGATCCCCTGATAGAAGGTCGGGCCGCTGGTCGGGCCTCCGAATTTCATCAGGTAAGCCGCGATCGAGTTGACATCGGGTTGCAGGGTTATCCAGGGTTCGAAGGCCTTGATCTCTGAGCCGAACAGAAAGGCAGGGCCTTGTTCGGTCATCCCTTGCATCCAGTAAAGAGGTTTCATGCCGAACCGGTCCCGGGCCAGCAGAACCCGGTGTGTCTGCCGGTCGATAAAGGCAAGTCCGAACATGCCATCGAACCGGGCAAGCGCATCTTCGCCCCATTGGATCAGGCTGTGCAGCACCACTTCGGTATCCGAGGTTGTGCGGAACGGGATGCCCAATGCCTCAAGTTCAGCGCGCAGGGTTCTGAAGTTGTAGACTTCGCCATTGTAGACAAGGATGTAGCGGCCGCTTGGGTCCGTAAATGGCTGATCCGACCTGGTGTCGGTATCAACCAGAGACAGGCGTTGATGGGCCAGGCCAAGACCGGGCTCGCTCAGAATGTTGCCGGCATCGGGGCCGCGGTGCCGAATGGCGAAACCGCTTTGACGCAGCCGTGTGACATCAGGGGATGAGGTTGCATCCTCTGGGAAAATTCCAAACAGACCGCACATCCGGCACCTCAAATCGTTAAAACTTAATTTCGGGTTCTGAAACGGATCGCTTTCGACAACCGATCAGGTGAAATATATAAAAGGTGGGGTGAACGGTGCATGTCGGGTCTTGTCATGCTGTGTTCACGTTTGGACCGTTTGTCCCGTATGAGGGGTTATGAAGGTACTGGTTGCGGAAGATGACGATACACTGCGCGGTGATCTTGAATGTTTGCTGCGCGCCCGGGGTGATATCGTAAGACTGTCAGGAAACGGCAATGATGCGCTGTTTCTGGGAGAGACCGAGGATTGGGACGCGATCGTGCTGGACCTGGGGCTGCCGGGGCTGGACGGGTTGTCGATCCTGCGGGAATGGCGCAGTCGGAATGTGGCTGTGCCGGTTCTGATCCTGTCGGCGCGTGACAGCTGGAACGATATCGTTTCCGGATTGCGCAGCGGGGCCGACGATTACCTTTCAAAGCCGTTTCATTCCGAAGAGCTTCTGGCGCGGCTTGAGGCTTTGGTGCGCCGTGCAAGCGGGCGCGGTACACCCTCGATCGATGTCGGAGATCTTTCGGTCCTACCGGACGAAAAGGCCGCCTTTTTCAAGGGGCGCAGCGTATCGCTGACCGCTTTCGAATTTCGGGCGCTGGAGCATCTCGCCCGACATGCGGGATCTGTCGTCAGCCGGGCAGATCTGATCGAACATATCTATGCCGAGGATATGGATCTGCAATCGAACGTCATCGATGTTCTTGTCTCACGTTTGCGTCGGAAGACTTCGGCGGGAATGGTGGAAACCGTGCGGGGGCATGGGTATCGGATTCCGGTAGATGACGCATAATTGGGCTACGATCCCCCGTCGCGTTTCGATTGCCACGATAGCGATCTGCTGCGCCATACTGGGTATCGGGGCCATGATCTGCATTCAGGTCTACCGGGCTCATGAAATCAGCGAAATGGATTTGCTGCTTGGGCAGGATTTGTTGATCGAGGCCCGGCGGGTCGCCTATGACGGGGCACAGGCTGAACTGCTCGAGAGCGTTGGCCCGAGCTTTTATGATCTGACCAATGAGCAATGGTTCTGGCAATTGACGCGCGACGGGTCTGACGAAATCCTGCTGCAATCCCCGTCACTTGGCCCTGTCACCGCGGAAAGCTGGGTTCTGGACGTCCCGGAAGCCGGGGG
>NZ_JBXWSM010000102.1:0-10960 GCF_059613405.1 Ruegeria sp. BHSA118 | reverse complement strand
CCTGGAATTTCCCCAACGCGATGATTACGCGCAAGGCAGGCCCGGCTTTGGCCGCCGGCTGCGCCTTTGTCGCGCGCCCGGCCACCGAAACGCCCCTGTCGGCGCTGGTACTGGCGCTGCTGGCGGAACAGGCCGGCGTACCCGCGGGCGTGTTCAACGTGGTGCCCTCGTCGCAGGCCAGCGAGATCGGCAAGGAGTTCTGCGAAAACCCCGGCGTGCGCAAGCTGACCTTTACCGGCTCGACCGAAGTGGGCCGCATCCTTCTGAAGCAAGCCGCCGATCAGGTGATGAAGTGCTCGATGGAACTGGGCGGCAACGCGCCGTTCATCGTGTTCGACGACGCCGATCTGGATGCCGCTGTCGAAGGCGCGATGATGTGCAAGTTCCGCAACAATGGCCAGACATGCGTCTGCGCAAACCGTATCTATGTGCAGGCTGGCGTCTATGACGCATTCGCAGCCAAACTGAAATCGGCAGTAGAAGCACTCAAGATCGGCGACGGTTTGACCGAAGGCACCACCACCGGTCCGCTGATCAATGCCGACGCGGTCGCCAAGGTCGAAGAGCATATCAAGGACGTGACCGACAAGGGCGGCGCAGTTCTGACCGGCGGTCTGCCCCATGATCTGGGCGGCACATTCTTCCAGCCAACCATCGTGACCGGCGTGACTCAGGACATGATGGTTGCTCAGGACGAGACCTTTGGCCCGCTGGCACCGCTGTTCAAGTTCGAGGACGAAGATGACGTGATCGCCATGGCCAATGACACGATCTTTGGTCTGGCGTCGTATTTCTATGCCAAGGACCTGAGCCGCGTCTACAAGGTGGCTGAGGCGCTGGAATATGGCATCGTTGGCGTGAATACCGGCATCATCTCGACCGAGCTTGGCCCGTTCGGCGGCGTCAAACAGTCTGGTCTTGGCCGCGAAGGCAGCCACCACGGCATGGAAGACTATCTGGAAATGAAATACGTCTGCATGTCAGTCTGATCCAATACGGTCTCTGTCCCATTGCGGTGGGCAGAGACCCCGCACCCGGAAACGAAATCGCGTCGTCCTTTGGCTGTTTATGGCGGCGGTCCAATCGACGCTGACGCGGCTATTCTGCGGTTTTGTCGCGGATTTGTTCGATTGCACGGGTCGCGAACTTTCCCTGCAACGAACCGTCCACCATGGCTTCCAACGCTGGCAATGCAGAGGACGCCGCGCCACCTATTTTCCCCAATGCAATAGCTGCCTCTTTGCGGACAAACACCGAGGGGCTTTCAAGAAGCGCGATCAATTCCGGCACCGCTGGCTCTGCCTCAGGACCAAACAGGGCCAGCGATTGGGCTGCCGTCCTCTGATCTTTGGCATCCCCCCGTGACAGATCCGCCCTCAGACTTGCTATGGTTTTTTCCGGAGGCAACGCCGCCAGACGCAGCCCGTCGTTCAGCCGGGCGTTCAAATGCTGGTTCTCACCGACCCAGCGAATGATGAAAAAGTAATTCTGAACAGCGTCCTGTATGACACCGGCATGCTTGCCCTTTTGCCATCGGTCGATGATGGCCCTGCCCGCACGGCGATCTCCATTCAGGGCCAGAACCGAGGCTGCAAACGGCATCAGCTCGGTTGCCTGCGGATTTCTGTTCAATTCTTTCTCGATCACTTCTGCCGCGCCCGTCAGGTCATTCAATGCGTAAAGAGCCGCCGCTTCAAACAGCGCGTAGTGGCTGGGATAATTGGGATCCAGCCGGGTCGCAGCCTGTACAAAGGCCAATCCTTCCTCTGGCTCACCGGCTGCAATCAGCGCCCATCCCATCGTCAGATGCGCCTCGGGGTCGCTGGGTTGCAGTGCGATGGCTTTCGCTGCTTCTCGTCTGGCGTCTTCCGTCCCCCGGCCCACCCCTTCGGTACCGTCCCAATCCGGAAGGTTGAGACTGACAATAGCCCGGATAACGTGCACCAGGGCGGTGTCCTGTTCCATTACATCCCTGTAATACCTGTAAAACAGGCCGATGTGCATTTGCGCGCCCGACCCTGCAAACCCATTCCAATGATGAAAGATGTGCGGCCGCAAATGCGCCAGGGCAAGCGTCGCCCAAGCACGCCCATAATCCGGGTCCAGTTCCACGGCTTTTTCAAAATGGGGAATTGCCGCAAGGTTGTCCTGTTCGTTGAACTGCGAATACAACTCCCACCCGCGCTGGAAGGCTTCGCGCGCTGCAATGGTCTGGGTTTCCACGCTTTCGATGGCCTGCCGACTTTGAGGGTCGAGTGGAAGACCCAGCTCCTGAGCGATTGCGAGAACAATGGTTTTCTGCACTTCAAAGATGTCATCAATCGCGCCATCAAACCTGTCCGCCCAGATCAATCGCCCGCTCAATGTGTCGGTCAGGCGAATGTTGATCCGGAAATCTTCATCCGCACGTCGCACGCTGCCGTCAACGACGTAGCGAACCCCAAGTTCTTCGGCGAAACGTGCGATATCTATGTTTCTGTTGCGGTATGCGAAGGATGAATTACCGGCGATGACGAACAATCCGGATATTCGGGACAGGTCCGTGATCAAATCCTCAGAGATACCATTGATCAGCATCTCCTTGGATGCGTCCTCGGTGTAATTCGCAATCGGCAATACTGCGATGGAAGGCAGATCCGGCAAAGGGTAAACCATCTGCGACTCTGAGGCGCGCAATTGGCCAGTCTTCCACGGCTTCGTTAGAAAAAGCCCGATGGCCGCCAACATCACGAGCAGAGCCGCCAGTGGCAGCCAGCGGGATTTCCTCAGTGTGCGGTTTTTTCGCGGTAAAGGCAAAATTTCCGCTTCTACGCGAAAGGTCTGAACCGGGTCTGCGATGTTCTTGACGTTCTGTGGCCCGATCGGAGCAAAACCATAGGGCACTTTGTTGCGCGCATAATCGACGATGGATTGTGAAACAATGATACCACCGGGATCTGCCAGTGCCTCGAGCCGCGCGGCAACGTTCACCCCGTCGCCAAGGATGTCACCCCCGTTCGAAACCACATCGCCGACATTCAGGCCGATCCGAAACGTGATGACGCTATCCTGATCGGTACCCGCGTTTCTCTTTGCAAGGTCGGCCTGAATTTCCACGGCAGCGTGAACCGCATCGACGGCGCTGCGAAATTCGATCACAAAGCTGTCTCCCGCAGTGTTCGCGATGCGCCCTGAATGCCGGGCGATCGCCGGCTCTATGACTTCGCTGCGGATCAGGCGAAGCCTTGCGATGGTACCTTCTTCGTCCAGACCAACCAATCTTGAGTAGCCGGCGATGTCGGCTGCCAGGATAGCTGCTAGTCGACGTTTTGGTCGGCTTTCCATAATACCGAAGACTATCAGGCGGATAATTTGCTGGGAACCAGTTTTCGAGCACACCAAAAACACAACGCCCCGCGTCTGGAGGAACGCGGGGCGTGTGTTGCGGCAGCCCGGGAGGAGTGAACTGCCGCGGGATATTCAAAAGCCTCAGTTCACGGCTTTGGCGTCCACCACATCCTTCTCGATGGCCTTGGCCGAAGTGATCTCGATCCGGCGCGGTTTCAGGGCCTCTGGAACCTCGCGCTTCAGTTCGATGTTCAGCATACCGTTTTCATGGCTCGCACCGGTGACGCGGACATGATCCGCCAGGGCAAACCGACGCTCGAACGCGCGGGTGGCGATGCCACGGTGCAGATAGGTGCGCTCTTTGTCTTCGGCGGCTTTTTTACCTGCCACGACAAGTGAATTCTCTTTCACCTCTACGGTCAGGTCGTTTTCCGAAAAACCGGCAACGGCCACCGAAATTCGGTAGGTGTCGACATCGGTTTTTTCGATGTTGTAGGGTGGATAGCTGGGCTGGGCCCCATCGTTGGTCAGAACGCGATCCATCATGTCGGCGATCTGGTCAAAGCCAATGGTGGCGCGGTGCAGCGGTGCAAAATCAAACGTACGCATGTGTCATATCCTCATTCTTGAGCGATTTGCGATAAGTGCCCTCGCATCGGACGGGCAATCTCAAACACCGGACCCCGTTGTGGCGGTCCGATACTCATCACATGGGTAGCGATTTCGCCGAGTTCAACCCCCGCCAGAACTGATGAATTTCGCACCAGATCCTGACTTGCCGGACCCGACCTGCAATCGGCGGATCGAAGCTTTGGGCTGAGGTGCGTCGCGCCGCATGATGGCCTTGAGCTCGGCGACTATCCCGCCAAGCTCCATGCCAAACCCCACCTTTCTTCGGCCGTTCGTCCCTACCGCCGATACCACAGACAGGATCTGCCAGCGCGCACCGTTTTTCGCCAGAATTGCAGACCCGGAAGACCCGAAAGTAATGTCGCAATCAAAGGTGATCAGACCCTGCCTGCGGTCGATGATACGGCACGAACGCTCTCGGGTGATCGCCTCGGACCGTCCCCGCCCATACGAGGCAATGCTGATCTCGTTGCCCGGAACATGGCCGCTGTGCAGCGCAAAAGGGTCGGCGACCGAATACGGAATAGGCTCATTCAGCCGCATCAGGGCCACGTCCAACTGGACGCCTTCGTGCGAAAGCGGGTTCTGCGAACTATAGCTGGGATGAACGGCGATTTGCGTGACCTGACGTTCGGCCAAAGCGTTGCCGTTGCTGAGGCCTGCACGAAACGTGATTTCTTCGGGCACATATGTCTTCCCAGTACGACGATCCACCGCACAATGGGCCGCGGTCAGCACCATGTCCTGCGCGATCAACGTACCAGTGCAATACGAGGCGTCGCGGACATCCAGCCGTCCGACAGCCTCCCATCCGTAAAGGTCATCCCGATCGGTCAGCTTGCGCTTGTTGGATTGCGCTTGCGGCGCTGTCGCCAGGACGCTCAGGCCCAATAACAGGCTCCAGAAGACTCTCATCATGGTCGAATGAACCTTGCGCCTATATTCTTGTTCGTTCCCGATCCGGACGAGGAAAGCCCAAATCCCCGCCCCGCAGAAAGTTCGTCACGCAGCAATTGCAGCGAATGCTCAACCGCAGTTCCAATTGCAACGCTCTGGCCGTCCATACTGGCCTTGGCCGCAACCACCGATACGATCTGAGGGCGCGCGCCCGCAAAAGAAAAAACCGGTGCCCCCGAAGACCCGAAATCAACATCGCAGGACATGACCATGACCCCGGCCTGCCGGTTCATGACCGAGCAGACCTGTTGCAGCGACGGAGCTTCTGACCGGTCATGCGCATAAGATACCACGCCCACTTTGGCACCGCGTTTGGGCTGATCGCCCGACTCAAATGGAAGGACGGCTGTATTGCGGATCGGCTGCCACAGCTCAATCAAAGCCACGTCCGCGCTTACCCGGTCGGCCGTTGAATCGACGCCATACTGGTAATCCGGATGGATCACAGCCTGGCGCGCGGTCCGATATGCCAACGCACGTCCCAAACGCCACCCGGCCAGAAACTCGATATCCGCGGGGTTGATCCGTTGTCCGGATCTTTTGTCGAACAGGCAATGCGCCGCTGTCAGTACAAGCGTCGGCGACACCAGCGTTCCGGTGCAAAATCCCGCGCCGGCGATATCCAACCGCCCGACGGCCATCCACTCGCGCCCGGAATCCGACGTATCCAGGCTTTCCAACCCGGTGTCCTGCGCCGTGGCCGCCAATGGCAAGACACAGAGCACGATCGCCTTGATCCAGTTGCGCACGCGGTTCTCCGAGACTCACTTCGAAGCTTTTGTCCTACGTGCCGCGTTGGGCGAAAATAGGGCGATCAGGCACCAAAGGTATTTCCCTGGAAAATGATGCGCGCTGGCATCAGCATGATTTACCGCAAGACGGGAACCGGGTTCCCTGCTCTCTGCGAGACCGGAGGCTTTGGTCCGCCCGTTGCCCAGTCCAGCAACTCTACCGTGTGAACGACCGGAAGTTGCGTGCCAGAACCGATCTGCATCATGCACCCGATATTGCCGGCAGCTATGATATCAGGCTTTTTCGCCTCTAGTGTTCTGACTTTTCGCTGTTTCAACCGGCCCGATATTTCCGGCTGCATCAGGTTGTACGTTCCCGCGCTGCCGCAGCACAAATGACTGTCGGCGGGTTCGACCACTTTGAACCCAGCACGCTTCAACAGGTCTTTGGGATAGGTCTTGATCTTTTGCCCATGTTGCAATGAACAGGCCGCATGGTAGGCGACGGTCAGGTTTTGGTTTTCCCCCGCCGGCAGGTCCAGCTTGATCAGAAGTTCACTGATATCCATGGCAATTGCAGACACACGCGCCGCGTCTTCGGCAAGCGGGCCATTGCGAAACATATGCCCATAATCTTTCACGGTTGTGCCACAGCCAGAGGTATTGATAACTATGGCATCCAACCCATCACTGTCCATTTCCCGATTCCAGGCTCTGATATTGGCGGTTGCCGCCATATGACTGTCTTGCACCTTGCCCATGTGATGGGTCAAAGCTCCGCAACACCCGGCACCTTCGGCGACCACGACCTCGCACCCTAACCGTGTCAACAGGCGGATCGTCGCGTCATTGATATCGGTGTTCAGCGCCCTTTGCGCGCAACCCGTCATCAGCGCCACCCGCATTTTTCGTTCACCGCCGGGCGCAAAACTCTGCGGGTCATCGTTGCGGCTGACAGGCGGGATATGCTTGGGCGCCATGTCCAACATCGCGCGCAGCCGTGCATCAGGCATCAGGAACCGGAAAGGACGGCCCAGCCTGGCCCCGATCAGGACCCAACGGAACCGCATCGGATAAGGCAGTATCTGTGCCAGAACCCAGCGCAACACCCGATCCGTCAGCGGGCGCTTGTAGTTGGCCTCGATATATTCGCGCGCATGATCGACCAGATGCATATAGTGCACACCTGACGGGCAGGTGGTCATGCAGGCCAGACAGGACAGGCAGCGGTCGATGTGCCTGACCGTCTTTTCGTCGGGCACACGCTCGTTTTCCAGCATGTCCTTGATCAGGTAGATGCGTCCACGCGGACTGTCCAGCTCGTCTCCCAGCACCTGATATGTCGGGCACGTGGCCGTGCAAAATCCGCAATGGACGCAGTTTCGCAGAATCTGGTTCGAGCGCTGGATGGCCGGGTCTTGCAATTGCTCATCGGTGAATGTTGTCTGCATCGCCCTATCCCATCAGCCCCGGGTTGAACAAACCGCGAGGATCAAATTTCGCACGCAAACCCTTTGTCAGTGCCGATATTGATGTGGGTTCCGGATGAAATCGCCCCAGTTTTCTGATCGTTTCATGGTCGGATCGTACCAAAGTGGCATGACCTGAAAACGCACCAAGCCGGGCACGCACATCCGTGCCAGCCGGGACCCGCAGCCAGCCAAGACCACCGCCCCAGTCAAACAGCGCTTGATCCGCTTCGGCGCGCGCCGAAATCTCCGCCGCATCACCGGGTTTTACCGAAAGCCGCCAGACGTCCCCGTCCTTGCCCTGAAATGGGTGAACGTCACGTATTCCAGCCCAAATCGCGTCCGACTTTCTTTCCTCGGCAACTTCCCCAAAACCTTCCAACTCAGCAGTCAATCTGCTTGTTCGATATGCAACCGAATCCACAAAACCTTCGACCCTAATAAGGGCTTTTTGAAGATTTGGATCATATGCCACGCCCGTCACCTCAAATGGAGATTTCAGTGCTGCCGAAAGAACCCGCACCGCAGCGCCGATGTCTGAGACTGCAACAGAAAGGGTTGAACTTCGCTCCGGCTTTGGCAGTACCTTCAACGACACCTCGGTCAGAACGCCCAAAGTGCCCCACGACCCACCCATCAGCCTGACCAGATCGTAGCCGGTGACGTTTTTCATCACCCGACCACCATTCTTGATCACCTGCCCGCGCCCGTCGACAAAGCGCACTCCTAATAGAAAATCCCGGCACGCCCCGGCCTGAATCCGCCGCGGGCCCGAGATGTTGGCCGCCACAACACCACCAATCGTCGGTGCACCCCGGGTCGCCAGCAAACCCCGGTGATCCATCGGTTCAAAGGCCAGTTGTTGCCCTTCCACGTCCAACGCCGCCTCGATCTCAGCCAGGGGTGTACCCGCCTTCGCCACAAGTGTCAGCGCCCCGGGTTCATAGAGGGTAATTCCGCTCAGCCCGGATACGTTCAGTTCGGGCTCTCTCCCGGTCACACCGCGCGTGCCACCTCCGGCGATCCGCACCGGTCCGCGCAGCCCGGCCACCAGTTCGGCCAATTCGGCTTCCGTCTCAGGTCTCATTTGCTTCATCTTTTTCAAAATACTCCGGGGGCAAGGGGGCAGAGCCCCCTTACTCCGCCGCAATGCGCCGCGCCCGAGACACATCCAAAGGGAAAACTTTCGCAGGATTCAGCAGCCACTTGGGGTCGAATACATCTTTGAGCGCCATCTGCGCTTCAAGATCGGCAGGCGCATATTGATGCGACATGAGATCCCTCTTCTCGATACCCACGCCATGCTCACCGGTCAGACAACCGCCTTCGTCCACGCATAGTTTCAGAATTTCGGCCCCGAATGCCTCGCATTTTTCCAGATCACCCGGTTTGTTGGCATCAAAAAGGATCAACGGATGCATGTTCCCGTCCCCTGCGTGAAAAACGTTCCCGACAGGCAGCCCGAAGTCTTCACTCAGCTCGCCGATACGGCGCAGCACCGTTGGCAAGGCCGACACCGGGATCGTACCGTCAAGGCACATGTAGTCGTTCAACTGCCCCATGGCGCCGAATGCGGATTTCCGACCAAGCCATATTTTTGCGCTTTCTTCGGCTGACTGGCTTTCTCGCAGTTCGACCGGGTTGTGGCGCTTGGCGATTTCGATGATTTTCGACAGTTGATGGTCGATTTCGGCTTCCGACCCTTCCACTTCGACAATCAACAGCGCATGGCAGTCGGGATATCCGGCGTGCGCAAAGTTTTCGCAGGCTTTTATGCACAGCGTATCCATGAACTCGATCGCGACCGGCAGAATGCCCGATTTGATAATGTCCGAAACACACTGGCCCGCGACTTCGTTGTCGTCGAACCCCATCAGAACCGGCCGCGCGCCTTCGGGTTTGCGCAGAATGCGCAGTGTTGCTTCGGTCACCACGCCCAGCTGACCTTCCGAGCCGCAAATGACGCCCAACAGGTCCAGACCGGGTGCATCCAGATGCGCGCCACCGATCTCGACGACACTGCCATCCATCATCACCATGGTCACGCCCAGAAGGTTGTTCGTTGTCACGCCATATTTCAGGCAATGGGCGCCACCTGAATTCATCGCGATATTGCCGGCAATGGCACAGGCCAGTTGCGAGGAAGGATCAGGCGCATAAAAGAAGTCCTCTTCCTCGACCGCGCCGGTGACGCTCAGATTGGTGCGGCCCGTCTGCACCCTGATGAAACGGTTGTCATAGTCAACCTCCAGCACCTCATTCATCCGCGCGACGCCCAGAATGACGCAATCGGCCGTTGGCAATGCCCCGCCGGCCAGCGACGTACCCGCACCGCGCGGCACGACAGGCACGCCTTCTTCATGGCATATGCGCAAAACGTCCGAGACTTCCTGCGTGCTCGACGGCAGCACGGCCAGCATCGGGGGGCATTTGTAAGCCGTCAGGGCATCGCACTCATAGGCTCGGGTTTCAGCCGGATCATGGATAATTGCCGTATCTGGCAGAACCCGCGACAGCCGCGAAACGATCGCGCTTTTCCGGTTTAGTACGTCCGGGCTTGGCTTTGGCATTTCCATGGCAATCCCCTTTGGTAAAATAATATTACCAATTTACCGCACTGGCAAGTTGCGATGTCCGGTCGTACTGTCGCGCCATGACCTGGATCGAACGTGCCGCCCTGTTTTCCCCTCTGGATTATTCTGCCATGGCGATATTGCTGGGTGCGTGGCTGTGGATCGGCTGGAAGATCGAGCACCCGTCACCGCAGAAGCCGTCCGTCGCCCTTGTGATGGATGGCTACCGCCGCGACTGGATGCACGAGATGGTGACGCGCCAGCCACGGATGTTCGATGCACAAGTCGTGGCCGCCATGCGGCAAGGCAGTACCTTTTTCGCTTCAACCACGATGATTGCCATCGGGGGCGGTCTGGCCCTGTTGGGTAATACCGAGCGATTGGCCGGGGTGGCTACGGATCTTGCGATAGGCAGCGCACCGGCGATGGTTTGGGAAATCAAGATACTTGTGGTTGTCCTGCTGCTGGCCAATGCTTTTCTGAAATACGTCTGGGCACATCGCCTTTTTGGGTATTGCGCCGTGTTGATGGCCTCGGTCCCCAACGATCCTGAAGACCCAAACGCCTATCCTCGGGCCGGTCAGGCGGCCGAGATCTGCGTGACCGCCGCC
The DNA here is from genome assembly GCF_059613405.1 of Ruegeria sp. BHSA118. Classification (NCBI taxonomy): domain Bacteria; kingdom Pseudomonadati; phylum Pseudomonadota; class Alphaproteobacteria; order Rhodobacterales; family Roseobacteraceae; genus Ruegeria; species Ruegeria sp. BHSA118. The sequence continues at coordinate 662 of NZ_JBXWSM010000102.1, read as the reverse complement.
CGAAGTTTCAACCGCGGCCTCCGCGCCACCTATTTCGCCCTTACTTCGCTGGCGTGGTTTCTTGGGCCGATGGCATTGGTGTTGGGCACAATGATTACAATCGGCATCCTGTATCGCCGCGAGTTTGCATCGCATTCCCGCACGATCCTCATGGCCCAAACGTCGAACACAGAGACGTGATCCCCATGCGCCACATTAAACCCTAGGTTCGAACCATGCGATATGTGATTCTCAGTGCCCTTCTGGCTGCGCCTGCCCTTGCCGACCCGCCGACAATCGAACAGGTCCGCGCCAGCGCCACCGGCGAAACGTGGCGGTTCGATGTGACGATCCGGCATCCCGATACAGGCTGGGATCATTACGCCGACGGCTGGCGCGTTCTGGACATGGACGGGAATGAACTGGGAATGCGGGTTCTGCACCACCCGCACGAGACAGAGCAACCTTTTACCCGCTCACTTGGCGGCGTGGTGATTCCGGAAAACGTGTCACAGGTGCAGATTCAGGCGCGGTGCAATGTGGATGGCTGGAGCGAAGGCACGACATTGGTCGAACTGAACTGACCTTCAGAAAATCCCCATGGCCAGGCCCGCACCCAGCGCGGCGCCGATCTCGCGACACCGATCCAGCTGATCTTCCGGAATGGTCTTCCGGGCCAGAAT
>NZ_JBXWSM010000101.1:0-11438 GCF_059613405.1 Ruegeria sp. BHSA118 | reverse complement strand
CGCAACGGCGGCTGGTTGATCGATACACCCGGAATGCGTGCATTGCGCCTGCTGGACGCTCAGGACGGGATCGACGACGTTTTCTCGGACCTTGCCGAGTTGAGCCGGGACTGCCGTTTTCCGGATTGCCAGCACAACTCCGAGCCCGGATGTGCCGTGCAAAAGGCAATCAGCCACGGCACGCTTGATCCGGCTCGATTGGACCGGTGGCGCAAGCTGCGGCGCGAAGATCAGCGCAACTCTGAAACCGTCGCGCAGTCCCGGGCGCGGGACAAAGCGTTCGGCAAGATGGTCCGTGGCGTCATGAAGGAAAAGAAACTTTGCAACCGGTGATGGCTGGTCGGTGCCCGGCCCGTCCTGCGCCGCGTCTGATCACGCGATCAGTCGCGGCCAAACCGCTGCATTGCGACGGGCAAATGCTCCGATATGACCAACCTCAGGCAACTCGAAATCGGCGGGGCTCAGCAGGTGGCGGTTGGCATCGGGGCCGTAAAGATCCGCAAGCCGCCAAACCGCTTCCGGCGGCACCATCTGGTCGTCCACGAAGGTGAACAAATCCACGGGCGTTCCAGAATCCTTCCACTGCGCCGCAGGTAACTCATGCCCGATTTCAAGCACATAATTCAAAGGCGCCGTACACCATTTGCGCCACTGCCAATAGACCGATGCCGGCAGATCCGAGCCAAACCCGATCGCCTTTCCGGGAAGGTAGCCAAGGGCTCGGGCTAAAAGCGGGGCATAACCATACCAGAACAACCCTGCCAAACCACGATAGGGCCACGGGTGGTCGCCCAGGGTTACCAGCCCCGAACACACACAGATCATCCGGTCAATCCGATCGATATCCGGCTGCACAGGTCCCAGCATCGCGCCGATCGAATGGCCGATGGTCCAATGCTGCGAATCGGGAAACCGTCTGCGCATTTCCGCCCGTGCCGCGGGCATGTCGATCAAGGCCCAATCCGCCATGGTCGCACGCGAATCTTTCAGACGGCCGGTCAAGGAATGCCCGTAATCGCGATAGTCATAGGTCAGGCAGGCCATACCCTGCTCGGCAGCAAGCCATCGTGCGAAATGACGGTAATAATCGCGCGGCACACCCGTTGCACTGTTCAGCACGACGACGATTTCTGGCGAAGTCTGCGGGCTGTACAACCGGGCAGACAGTGTTTTCTGCCCGGACGGAAAGCGAAACTCCTCGGTCAATACCGTTTGCTCTGTGTCCAACATGATCTCTGGCTTTGCGCTTGGTAAATCCGGTTTCCGAACCTCAACACCCTCGACACTATGCACGAACCGACATCGTATCCAGCATGACCAAGCGTCCGGTCAAAAGATCGGCTTGACTCGATGCGCGCTCAAACGCTAGCGGTTGTGTGATGGTTTCCGGCCTCCACAAGGGGTCGGGATGAAAAGGGAACACGGTGCGGTAATGTCTGGTCATGCAGGCAACAACCAATTCCGCGACTGCCCCCGCAACTGTAAGCGGTAAGCGATGCCGAAACGCCACTGGCCCTGAAGGCTGGGAAGGTCGGCAAAGCCATGACCCGCAAGTCAGGAGACCTGCCATCGGAAACGAAACCGAAACTCGGGCGGGGTGTCCGGGCAGGTCCTGACGGCATCACGCTGTCCCACCTGCCCCCAATATCCTGTCCACCAAGCGCGGAGGGCGCAGGATGATCTGGAAGACAAAAACACATGAATTCAGTGCAACAGTATGTCAGCGGACGGGTAAAACCTGCCCCGCTTTGGCGCGGCTGGCGCGCTCGATATCCGAAGCCATGGCCCAGGCGACCTCGGCCACAAGTGACGATTTCGAGATTGATGGCAGCAGTGAGCTGTCACATTGCACCGAAGGATGTCACGCAGTTTTCCGCGCGCAATCAGACAGTATTCGTGTCTTTTGCGGGACGCAGCCCGAAGCCGCAATTGAGCCGCTGAACGGCTACGCCGACCTGATCTTCGGAAACACGATCAGTGCGATGCCATCGGGCGTCGTGAAAACCCCACCTTGCGCGATGATCGAAGTTTCCACGATCCGGCCTCGAAAACCTGTTTGCCCGCCCGCGCAGATTTCAATCTGAGTCCAGACTGACCGGTGCCTGGGCACGCTGCGAGGCCCAGGCCAGTTGCGCATCCGTTTCGACGGCGCAGGGACGCACCGCCCGCAATCGTTGCAGCGCTGTGTCCGCGCGCTCACCGCATTCAACCATCAGCCGCAGGACAACCATACCTGACCTGCCACATCCCCCACGGCAGTGCACCAATACGCGGCCTCCTCCTGACAGCGCGTGTCGGGCCGCGGCGCTGACGGACGGCCACGCGTCATCAATCGCCTTTGTCGGCGCGCCGAAATCTTCGATCGGCAGGTGAACCCATCGGCTGGCGCGGCTTTGAATATCGCTGCCAAATTCCTGCGCCCCGTCCTGAAGCATTTCGACGTCCGTCGTCATCGAAACAACAAGCCCCGGCTGCCAGGCTGCGATCGTATCCAAATCGATGGAATAATCTCCGCCGCGTCCGGGCATCGAGGTCAGTGCCAGCGTTCCGCCACCGACTTGCAGGGCGTAGATAACCAACTGCGACATGAATCCTGTCCTCCCCAAAGAACTCTTTACAAAAATGAGTCATTAAATCCGCTGATGCAGTTTAGTGCGAAAGCGACTCGTTTCTAAATCAAAAATCATCGCGCCACGCTGTGGACGCGGGCAGCGGTGGCCACTACGCTGTGCCCAAGCACCGAATCCCAACGAGAAGACATGACAGACAGCTCCCGCCCCGCCTATCAGGTTCTCGCCCGCAAATATCGCCCGGAAACCTTTGCCGATCTGGTGGGTCAGGATGCCATGGTGCGCACCCTGAAAAACGCGTTCGCGGCCGACCGGATCGCGCAGGCCTTCATCATGACCGGCATTCGCGGCACCGGCAAAACCACGACCGCAAGGATCATCGCCAAGGGCATGAACTGCATCGGACCCGACGGAACCGGTGGCCCCACAACCGAACCCTGCGGTCAGTGCGAACATTGTGTGGCCATCATGGAAGGCCGCCACGTCGACGTGATGGAGATGGACGCCGCAAGCCGTACGGGCGTCAATGATATCCGCGAGATCATTGACAGTGTCCGCTATCGCGCCGCCAGCGCGCGTTACAAGATTTATATCATCGACGAGGTTCATATGCTCTCGACCAGCGCGTTCAACGCGCTGCTCAAGACGCTGGAAGAACCGCCCGCGCATGTGAAGTTCATCTTCGCAACCACGGAAATCCGCAAAGTGCCTGTCACTGTGCTGTCCCGCTGCCAGCGCTTCGACCTGCGCCGGATCGAACCCGAAGACATGATTGGCCTGCTGCGCAAGGTCGCCGAGGCGGAAAACGCCCAGATCGCCGAAGACGCGCTGGCGCTGATCACCCGAGCAGCGGAAGGATCGGCCCGGGATGCGACCTCGTTGCTGGATCAGGCGATTTCGCACGGGGCTGGCGAGACGACCGCCGATCAGGTCCGTGCAATGCTTGGACTGGCAGACCGTGGCCGGGTTCTGGACCTTATGGATATGATCCTGCGCGGCGATGCCGCCGGAGCACTTACCGAGTTGAGCGGCCAATATGCCGAAGGCGCGGACCCGCTGGCGGTGCTGCGCGATCTGGCCGAGATCACGCATTGGGTGTCCGTCGTGAAGATCACGCCTGACGCGGCGCAGGATCCGACGGTTTCTCCGGACGAACGGACCCGGGGCCAACACATGGCCGAGGCTCTGCCAATGCGGGTTCTCACCCGGATGTGGCAAATGCTGCTGAAGGCGCTCGAGGAAGTCTCGGCTGCTCCCAACGCCATGATGGCCGCTGAAATGGCCGTTATTCGCCTGACCCATGTGGCGGATTTGCCCAGCCCCGAAGAGCTGATCAAACGGTTGCAAGATACCCCGCCACCGCCGCCGAGCGGGCCCAATGGCGGCGTTTCGATATCCCGACCGGGCGCCGGTCCGGCGCCGGCTGGCGCGGCCCATCCACCTGCCTATGCGCCGTCCCCTCGTGGTTCCGGTGGCGCACCGGTTGCAGCCCTGGCGCAGGATGCCCAGACGGCCCTTGCCCGTTACCCGACCTTCGACCACGTGGTGGAACTGATCCGGACCAATCGCGACGTGAAGTTGTTGGTCGAGGTAGAAAACGGCGTGCGCCTCGTCTCCTATCAACCCGGACGAATCGAATTCACACCCGCCGCCCAGGCACCGGCGGATCTGGCGCCACGACTGGGCACTGCCTTGCAACGCTGGACAGGAAATCGGTGGGCTGTCTCGATCGTCTCGGACGGAGAAGCCCCCACAATTGCAGAAGTCAGGGACGAGGCCGAGCTGACACTGAAATCCGAGGCCGAACAACACCCTTTGGTTCAGGCTGTACTGGCGCAATTCCCAAAGGCGAGAATCACCAGGATCGAAACGCCGGAACAACGCGCCGCCAAGGTCGAGACCGAAGCGCTTCCCGAGGTGGAAGACGAGTGGGACCCGTTCGAGGAAGACTGACCCCGCCGCCCGTCACCCCCTGGTTCAAACGAAACAGATCGAAGTTTCGATCGAACACATCCTCCCTTGATGTATGGCACGGACTTGTGCGCATATCACCTCTGCCTGCATGTCTCAGATCGTTTGTTGCGACATCGGCCAGCGGAAGGTGGCCCGTGATAATTCTGGTCCGGGTGCTCCCTGGCCATTCGAACCCCGCCCCGGATTTTCTGTGCCCCATTCAATCAGTCTCGGTTGCAGTCCATACGCGCGCCAAGGGCGATCTGCGCTTGTCGGGCCTGCTGGCAAATATGGCGCCGCGGATGGGCAGCACGTTCCCGCTGACGCCTGCGCTGATCAACATGCCGGTCGGAACAGATGAGCCTCCGACCGGCGGGAGAACCCTTGTGCCATGTGGCTGCTGCCCGTATCTAGAGCGCAAACGGAGACACAGGAGAATACTATGCTGAAAGGACTAGGCGGGCTTGGCGGTTTGGGTGACATGGCCAAGATGATGAAATCCGCGCAGGACCTGCAAACCAAGATGACCGAGATGCAGGAAGAGCTGAACAACATGATGGTTGTCGGCGAATCTGGTGCAGGCCTGGTCAAGGCAACGGCGACAGCCAAGGGTGAACTCAAAGGTCTGGATATCGACCCGTCCATCTTCAACGGCGATGACAAGGAAGTGGTCGAAGACCTGATCCTGGCCGCCATCAAGGATGCGCAGACCAAGGCAACCGAACGTTCGCAGGCAGAAATGGCCAAGCTGACCGAAAGCATGGGCTTGCCCGCAGACATCAAGCTGCCGTTCTGAGCTTCATCTTTTCTAAAATACTCCCGCCGGAGGCTCCCTCCGGCGCAAGACAGGATTGGCCATGAGTTCGAACAGCGACATCGACAATCTGATCGACCTGATGGCCAAACTGCCGGGCCTCGGCCCCCGCTCGGCCCGCCGCGCGGTTCTGCACCTGATCCGAAAACGCGCCCTGCTGCTGACGCCCCTGTCTGATGCCATGCAGCAAGTCGCCGTGACCGCCCGCGAATGCCTGAACTGCGGCAATGTGGGCACCACCGACATCTGTGACATCTGCAACGATGAGGCCCGCGCAACCGGCGAGCTGTGCGTGGTCGAAGACGTGGCCGACCTCTGGGCGATGGAGCGTGCCGGAGTGTTCAAAGGCCGTTATCACGTTCTGGGCGGTACGTTGTCGGCGCTGGATGGCGTTGGCCCGGACGAGTTGCGCATTCCCCGCCTCAAGGACCGGGTTGTGGCCGAAGGGATTTCCGAAGTCATCCTGGCGCTGAACGCCACCGTCGACGGTCAGACCACCGCCCATTACATCGCGGACCAGTTGGAAGGTCAGGTGCGCCTGACCTCACTGGCGCAAGGCGTGCCAATTGGGGGCGAGTTGGATTATCTGGATGACGGAACTATCACGGCGGCGCTCAGGGCGCGTAAGGAATTGTAGCCTGACGCAGAGCGATACACCAGCTGTACGTGTATGTCTCCTGGCTGTCTTTTGTAAGCTTATCCAGGGTTAACTGCTTCAAAAAAGTTTAACTTTGCGGGAATACCCACGCCCTCCGGCTTCTCGAATACCCTGAATTTTTTCATAACTGCTTCTTGTATTGCCGCAACATCCGCATCCGTTCCGCAATACTTTTTTAGAATTCGCGCTGCGGGTCCTATGTTGGAAGCCAAGTCAGCAACTTTCTTGAGCGGTCCTTGATGTTTTAGTGTGATCGCCGAAACCTCTCCTGTCACATTTTTGAACCCTGCTTTTTTCAACACATCGACAACGTAACCGATATCCTGAAAACCCAGAGGTCCCGGTGCGTTGGGATCAGCATGATCAGGTGGGCCCAAACGTGAAACTGCCGCTTTGCATGGAGCATCGAACCAAGGGTTTATTGCCATTGGAGCCCAAGCCGCTGCAATCAAACGCCCCTGTGCCCGCATGTGCTTTCGTATATTGGCAAACGCAGCGTTCGGATCGGAAAAGAACATGACGCCAAAGCGCGAAATCACAAGATCGAATGGCGCGCTTGGGATCGCACCTTGTTGCGCGTCCATCAAAAAATACTTTGGTTTTACAGGAAGTTTTCCAGCTTTCTCTTGAGCGTGCTCCAACAGCGGCTTGGAAATATCCAACGCCGTCAGTGTTCCATTTGGGGGCAGCTTTTTCGCAAAAGCACGGCTCGTAGCGCCGGTTCCGCAACCGACATCAAGCACATCTGCATCATGGATATCACCCGCTCGCCGGATGAGTTCTTGGTCCACCGCTTCAAAAACAGCGTCCAGTTCTTCTTCGAACCTGATCCACTGAAGCCCCGGAGCTGAACTCCAGTAATCCGCCTGCGCTTTGTTGGCAGTCATAGCGTTTCTCACATTCTTGAACGCAAGCACTGTAGCATAGTTGCCGCGCAATACTGTCGTACTTTGAAACTGCTGAAGCATCTGGACTAGGTTTCAGAGAATACTGTTTGCCTGAAACCGAGTTACAGTTAGATACAGCCAACCGCATTTTTTAGTTGGGAGTGCTTAACTTGACCCGCCTTCTCGCCTTTACCTTCGCCGCCTTCACCGCAACCGCCGCCCTGTCGCAGGAACTCGTAGACAAAGGCTTCGTCGAAGGCTGGAACATCATGATGGACCCAACGCTTGGGAACGGGTGTCTGATCCAGACGGTCTATCAGGACCTCTCGGTCGTGCGGCTGGGCTATGACGCATTGGGTAATCGCGGGTACTTCGCCGTGTACAACAAGGCCTGGGGCGACATTAAACAGGGTGAGAGCTATCCGATCCGCTTTGATCTGGACGGCAAAAGCTATGATGCCACGGCCATCGGGTTCAACGAGCGCGACGTGCCGGGCGCAACCGTGTTTTTTACCGACCGAACCTTTGTGAACGCCATCGCCCAAAACAAGACGATGACCGTCTACAATCCCGCAGGCGAGGTGGTGATGGCCATCGATCTGAAAGGCACCGCCAAGGCGTTGGACTATGCGCGGGACTGCCAGAACAAAAAGCTTTAACGAATCGGATCGAAAAGCGCGTCCTTGGCGGTGCAGTCACGGATCACGTCGCGGCCGCAGGGCACCGGATCAAGGTCGCGCGACAGGCACAGGCGGACCTCTTCGATATAGCCCTGTTTGCAGGTGACCGTGATCATATCGCGCTCAAGCCCCGGGTTGGCCTTCAAAAACGCATCCTCGACCACCGAAGCCGGCAGTTTGACGGTTGAATCCAGTTTGCGGAACACCTGTGGGCGCTTGACCGCGTCATAAGCCCGCCGGGACAAGGCAAAATAGTCGGTCGCTGACAATCCCGAGCATGTTCCGTGTTTCTTCCACTGATGCCAAGCAAGGCCGGAACTGCCCTGAATATCCTCCATTTCCCGCGTCATGCGTCGCGAAGGTGGGCTTTCGGGTGTACGGCAGTAGGACGGCCAGCCCTGATGGAACTGTGGCCAAAGCCCGTGCAGTATCCAGCCTTGATCATGCCGATCATCACATTGATCCGAGCCGCGTGCGTCACCTTCGCGGGCGCACCAGTTCGGCGACCAGCTGAGCGACAGGACATAGTAGTCGAACTCGCCCGCCTTTTCGCCCTCGGCCAGCGCAGCGACCGCGCTCAAGACCCACAAAACCAGCCCCATAATCCCTTGGCGCATTCGCCTCTTCCCTTCTTGCCTTTGCGCGACTATATACGGGCCAAGTTCCCCGACAACGGAAACCTGCCCCAAAACCAAGGGGCCGCCGAATTCCGGCGACGGGACAGATGTATGTATAGGAGACGGGCTGATGGCAAAACCGCTTATGGCCAAGGCAACCGCCGTATGGCTGGTGGACAACACCACGATCAGCTTCAAGCAGATCGCGGATTTCGTAGGAATGCATGAGCTGGAAGTGCAGGGCATCGCCGATGGGGATGTGGCTGCTGGCGTGAAGGGATTTGACCCGATTGCCAACAACCAGCTGACCCAGGAAGAGATCGACGCGGCACAGAACAACCCGCTTCACAAGCTGAAGCTCAAGTTCAACCCATCGGCCGCCGGCGAGGAAAAGCGTCGTGGTCCGCGCTATACGCCGTTGTCCAAGCGCCAGGACCGTCCGAACTCGATCCTGTGGCTGGTCAAATTCCACCCGGAACTCAGCGACGGCCAGATTGCCAAGCTGGTCGGCACCACCAAGCCCACCATCCAGTCGATCCGCGAACGCACGCACTGGAACATCGCCAACATGCAGCCGATTGATCCGGTTGCTCTGGGTCTGTGCAAACAGTCCGAACTGGACACCGCCGTACAGAAGGCAGCGGCCAAGAAAGCAGCTGAAGGCGGCGTGATGAGCGATGACGAACGTCGCAAGCTGGTGTCGACCGAGCAGTCGCTGGAAATGGACGCAGCGCCGAAAATCCCGACCGCAATTGAAGGTCTGGAAACCTTCTCGCTGTCCGACGAGCCGTCGGAAGAGAAAGAAGACGAGCCGATCATCGACGCCGACAGCTTTTTCAACCTGCCCAAGGGTGGGTCCGATGAAGAAGACGAAGACGATCTTCGCCCGTAACGCGCAAACAGCCTCGGCCATTACGGCTGGGGCTTTTTTTTCACGGACTCACCATGCTGAACGTTCTATCTGCGGTATTTGGCCCGCATCGCGCCGTCACGATTTATGCCTTTCTGAAAACGTGGGGGCTTGGTCTGGCCGGTGGCGTTGTCATGATTGCCATCGTCACGACATTGTTCCTGCTGGGGGATGAAGGCGAACACGAGCATGAGGCGTTTCTGACCGTCCCGGTTCTGTCTGCAACTCCGGTGAACGGAGATCTGAAGAACGGCGTCGTGGCATCGGTCCGCCTGCCGGATGGGTCCGCCACATCGATTACGTCCACAGATGCACAGATTTCGCAGACAGTGGGCACGACGGCCTGTATCGAAAAACGCATTTATGTCGAAAGCGGAAAAGCCCGGTACCGGCTCAAACTGCCACGTCTCTGCGACGTTAGTTGAACGACGGAACCGAACGGATAAAAGCCGCCCGATGCTGACACCGGGGAGGCTTTTGCGTTCATACCAGTTGAAAGATAATACCTGCCACGATTGCGCCACCGACCCCCAGGGTCAGATAGGTTGCAAAGACACGTGGTTTGACCAATGACCAGACCGCAGCCATCGCCGGGATGGAGCTGACAGCACCGGCAACCATGAACGACATGGCAGCACCCGCTGTCATACCTTGCTCCATCAACCCTGCCAGCAACGGCGGCGCCACATAGGAGTTCAGGTAGGCCGGCATACCCACCAGCGCAGCAACGACGATCGGCAGCACGCCTTCTCCGCCAACCACGCCGGCGATCAGGTCGGCGGGGACATAATTGACCAAAAGCGCCTCAAGCACATAGGCCAGCGCAAGCCATTTCAACAGGAACAGACCGTTGTGCACGAATTCCGAACGGAACCGGGCGCGGCGCTCGGGCTCCTGCCAGAATTTCCAGACCGGTTTGTCATCCTTTTTCGGACCACATCCGCAGCACCCTGCGGGCTTGTATTCGCGCAAAGGCTGGGCAAACGCGCCTTTGCGCATCAGCAACCGAACCGCGAACCCACCGAACAGGCCAAGCGCAACCGCAGCGACAGCCTTGCCGATGGCAAAGGGCCATCCCAGCGCACCGGCGGTAATCAAAAGCGTCGGTGGATCGATCAAGGGTGAGCTGAGCCAGAACGCCATGACCGCGGATAACGGCGCACCAAGGGCCAGAAGACCCGCGATAAAGGGGATAACCTCGCAAGAGCAGAACGGTGCAAGACCACCGAACAACGCAGCCAGAAAGATCATCCGGGTCTCGCGCCCCTCAAAGGCACGCGCCACCATCACCTCGGCGCCGGTCGCCTTGAGGTAAGACAGCAGAAGCACTGCAAACAGAATATATTGCCCTGTATGCGCCAGAGCCTTGGCTGCAAATGCCACCACCTCGGGCAAGTTTCCGGGATCCAGGATTGCCACCGCCGCAAGAATGACGACGATCAGCGTCCAGGGCGTCTTGATCAGGTCCAGCACCACTTTGGCAGTCATGCGGGGGTTCTGTGTCAATTCAGCCATCGTTCGCAGCCTTTCCAACTTCGTCAGCACAGCACTCGCTGAGAATGAATTGCGCCAGATTTCTCAATTCATCGTAATTGGCGCGGTTGATCGTGGTTCGACCGACCTTTTCCTGTTCGACCACACCACCGGCCGCAAGAAACCGCAGGTGATGGGCCAGGGTCGACGGGGCGATCCCTGTCCGGTCCTGTATCTCGCCAACGGTCAATCCGGCTTTGCCAGCCCGGACCAGCGTCTTGAGGACTTTCAGCCGGGCTTCAGATCCCATGGCAGAAAATCCGGCAGCAGCAGCTTCCCACATCCGTTATCTCCATTAAACTAGATTTCTAGTTTTTTAGATCGAAGAAACTTTCCAGTCAACCCCGCTGACAAAATTTCGTGACTGCGATGTAAGTCCAGATTGCCCCGGCCTTAAGTCCACCCTATAAGCAGGCATGGGGATCTCGGTCGATACATTCTTTCTTGAACTCAATGGTCAGGGCACATTGCAGGCCCAGATCCAGCAGATGATTGCCGAAGGCATCTTGTCCGGTCGCTTTCACGTCGGAGAAAAACTCCCTTCGTCACGCAAACTGGCCGCGCATCTTGGGGTCAGCCGAATAACGGTGACATTGGCCTACACCGAACTGTTGGCCAATGACTACCTGACGGCCAAGGGGCGGTCCGGGTATTACGTTTCGCAAAACGCACCTGTCCCCCCCAAGTATTCGCCTGTCCAGCGCGGCACCGAATCCGTTGACTGGGACAAGGCACTGGCGCGCCGCTTTCTGGACAGCGACGTTCTGCCAAAACCCAGCGACTGGCGAGAGTACCGTTATCCGTTCATCTACGGGC
>NZ_JBXWSM010000100.1:0-11673 GCF_059613405.1 Ruegeria sp. BHSA118 | reverse complement strand
ATACCGCCGGTGGGGAATTCCACCCCGCCCTGAGAACGAGGCAGACCTTGCCAAGAACCAACCCCATCTGCAAGAGATTTGGCAGGAGGTCGCCCATGCACCCGAATCCAGCCTTCCGCGCCGAGGATCGTGCGCGTCATATTGAATTTGCCCGTGACCGGGCTTTTGGCGTTCTGGCGATTTCCGGCGACGGCGCGCCATTGATCAGTCACGTGCCCTTTCTGCTGTCTGAGGACGGTACTGTGGCCGATCTTCATCTGGTGCGATCAAACCCGATTGTCCGCATGCTGCACGGGCCGAAAGAGGTCAGGATCGCGGTGCAGGGGCCTGATGGCTATGTCTCGCCCGACTGGTACGGTGTCGCCGATCAGGTTCCGACATGGAACTATGTCGCCGTGCACCTGACCGGACAGCTTGAGCTGCGCCCGCAGGGCGAGCTGCGTGATTTGCTGGATCGACAATCCGCATTCTTTGAAGATCGACTGCTGCCCAAGGCGCCATGGGTCACCGGAAAAATGTCTGATGACGCGTTGGCCAGAATGATGCGGATGATCGTTCCATGCCGGATGCAGGTAGAGGATATCCAGGGCACCTGGAAACTGGGCCAGAACAAGCCGGAGCATGCAAGAATCGCTGCTTCCGACAAAGTGCGCAGCGGATTTGGCAGTGAAACCGGTCAGCTGGCCGCCTTGATGCACAAGGCGTAACCAGCACCGGGAAACAGGATTATTCGGAACTGAAAGTTGCCAGATAGGCGGCGATATCTTCCGCGCCTTTCCTGAGCTTGACGCTCATGTTCGGGCGGGCGGTTTCGTCATCCAGATACTCTTTGATGAAACCGATGGGGTCTTTGGAATAGGCGGCAATGTTTTCTTCGGTCCAGATCAGACCTTCTTCGCCGGCGCGGATCATGTCATCGGTGAACATGCCGACGGGCAGGCGCTCGCTGCCATAGCGATAGTCTTTTTCAGACCCGGCGACACGTCCGACGACGCCATAGAGATTCGGGCCGGTGATTCCGCCTTTGACCAGTATTTCGCCGTCCTTGATGATCGCATGACACGAGGAACAGCGGTTGTACATCGCCTCGCCTTTCGCAGGATCACCTGCCGCAAGTGTTTGCGAGGACAGGGCCAATGTGAATATCGCAGTGGCCAGAATGGCTTTTGACATAGAGGTCTCCTTGTAGGAGTTCGCGCGTTTTTTGCGCTGTCCGGTATTCGCGCAAAAAGTGCAACTGCGATATTGCGCTCAATTTTCAATTTAAATCATCTATTTGGCGAATATGATTTGCCCCGCAAACAATCGCTGCTTTGTGATGCTGATTGTCAAGAATACGCTCTCAAATGACTGACGGCCCGGTGGTCAGAATCGGGCCGGATTGCGGCTGCAAAGCGGGGTTCGAAATTCGAATCAACCCTTGGTGATTCGAAGGCGCAGGCAAAGTTGCGAACGGGAATCACCAAAAAAAGCCCCTCGTCATGTGCGTGAAGGGACACATGCGGCGTATTGCGCGTTTATGAACGCTGGACGAACACTAATCTCCCCGATAGTAAGCGCGGTTAAGACACCGCATTCGTGCGGTGCGCGAGCTATTTGCCCGTCCGCGGGCGCCAGATAATCGGAGAAAACCTCGTGTCCCACGCAGAAGACCACGAAGGCACCCGCAGAGATTTCCTGTACTACGTCGCTGGCGGCGCAGGTGTCGTTGCAACGGGTGCAGCCGTATGGCCCCTGATCAACCAAATGAACCCATCGGCAGACGTTCAGGCGCTGTCCTCGATCCGTGTGGACGTGAGCGGCGTCGAGCCGGGCACGCAACTGACGGTAAAATGGCTGGGAAAACCCGTTTTCGTCCGTCATCGCACCGGTGCCGAGATTCAGGAAGCCCAGGAACAGGACGCCGAAGGTGTTGATGCGCTGCCAGATCCGCTGGCACGCAACTTCAACCTGAGCGCCGATGCGCCTGCGACTGACGCAAACCGCGTCATGCCGTCACCGGAAGGCGAAGCGCCAGGTGCCTGGATCGTTCAGATGGGCGTTTGTACGCACCTGGGCTGTGTGCCTTTGGGGGATGCCGGCGACTTTGGTGGCTGGTTCTGCCCGTGCCACGGCTCGCACTACGACCTTGCCGGTCGTATCCGTAAAGGCCCCGCGCCTGAGAACCTGCCTGTCCCGCCCGCAGAATGGGTGGACAACAGCACAATCAAACTCGGCTAAGGGAGACCCAAACTTATGTCCGGAATTCCCCACGATCATTACGAGCCGAAGACAAACGGCGAGAAGTGGCTGAACAGCCGTCTGCCGATTGTCGGCCTGTTGTACGACACGCTCATGATCCCGACCCCCAAGAACCTGAACTGGTGGTGGATCTGGGGCATCGTTCTTGCGTTCTGCCTGGCGCTGCAAATCGTCACCGGCATCGTTCTGGTGATGCACTATACCCCGCATGTCGATCTGGCCTTTGCCAGCATCGAGCACATCATGCGCAACGTGAATGGCGGTCACTTTATCCGCTATCTGCACATGAACGGCGCGTCGCTGTTCTTTGTCGCGGTTTACATCCACATCTTCCGCGGCCTGTTCTACGGCTCGTACAAAGCCCCGCGTGAGGTCACGTGGATCATCGGTATGCTGATCTATCTGATGATGATGGGCACCGCCTTCATGGGCTATGTTTTGCCCTGGGGTCAGATGTCCTTCTGGGGTGCGACCGTGATCACCGGCCTGTTTGGTGCGATCCCGTTTGTCGGTGACGCGCTGCAAACCTGGCTGCTGGGCGGACCTGCCGTGGACAACGCCACGCTGAACCGCTTCTTCTCGTTGCACTATCTGCTGCCGTTCATCATCGCGGCACTGGTCATCGTGCATATCTGGGCCTTCCACACCACCGGCAACAACAACCCGACAGGTGTTGAAGTGCGCCGTGGCTCGAAAGCCGAGGCCGAGAAAGACACGCTGCCGTTCTGGCCATACTTCGTGATAAAGGACCTGTTCGCGCTGGCCGTGATCCTGGTCGTGTTCTGGGCCATTGTCGGCTACATGCCGAACTATCTGGGCCACCCCGACAACTACATCGAAGCCAACCCTCTGGTCACGCCTGCACATATCGTTCCCGAATGGTACTTCCTGCCGTTCTACGCGATCCTGCGCGCCTTCACCGGGGAAGTCTGGGTTGTTCAGTTCGCCAGCTTCATCACCGGCGGCATCATCGATGCCAAGTTCTTCGGTGTTCTGGCGATGTTCGGTGCGATCCTGGCCATGGCGCTGGCGCCTTGGCTGGACACGTCGAACGTGCGTTCGGGCAAGTACCGTCCGATGTTCAAATGGTGGTTCTACCTGCTGGTCATCGACTTCTTTGCCCTGATGTGGCTGGGTGCGATGCCCGCGGAAGAGCCCTATGCGACCTTCTCGCTGATCGCGTCTGCCTACTGGTTCGCCTATTTCTTCGTGATCCTGCCGATCCTCGGTGTGATCGAGAAACCTCTGGCCCAGCCCGAGACCATCGAAGAAGACTTCAACGCGCATTATGGCAAGGCTGACGCCGACGCCACGCCGGCCGAGTAAGAAGAGGGACCGGAAACATGTTCAAGAAACTTGCAATCGGCGCCGCGTTTGCTCTGGCCCTTGCGCCCGCCTCGACCTTCGCGGCAGGTGGCGGCGAGCAGCATATCGAAGACTTCGCGTTCTCGTTCGAGGGCCCCTTCGGCACCTGGGACAAGCACCAGCTGCAACGCGGCCTTCAGATCTATACCGAGGTCTGCGCGGCCTGCCACGGCCTGAAATATGTGCCCCTGCGCGATCTGGAAGCGCTGGGCTATTCGGAAGAAGAAGTTATCGCTTATGCAGCGGGCAACTTCGAAGTGTTCGACCCTGAACTGGACGATTTCCGCCCGGCGATTCCGACCGACCACTTCCCGGCCAACAACGGTGTTGGCGCACCGGACCTGAGCCTGATGGCCAAGGCCCGCGCGGGCTTCCACGGGCCTTACGGTCTGGGCATCAATCAGCTGGTCAAAGGCATGGGCGGCGCGGAATATATCGCCTCACTGCTGCACGGCTACACCGGTGAAGAGAAGGAAGAGGCAGGCACTGTTCTCTACGAAAACAAGGCCTTCCCCGGCGGTTGGATTTCGATGGCACCGCCGCTGGCGGATGAGCAGGTCGAGTTTGCTGACGGGCACTCGAACTCGGTCGAACACATGTCAGAGGACGTCGCGGCGTTCCTGATGTGGGCGGCCGAGCCGAAGATGATGGAGCGCAAGAACGCCGGCTTTGTTGGCGTGATCTTCCTGACCGTTCTGTCGGTGCTTCTCTATCTGGTGAACAAGCGCCTGTGGGCTCCGCATAAGGGCAAGAAATCCGCCTGATCCGTCAGGGTAGGATTAAGAAAATTTCAAAGGCCCCGTGCGTCGCACGGGGCTTTTTCTTTGAAACCGCTCGACAACTTCTTCATTGACGCGAACCCCGTGCAGCACGACGCTGGTTGCATTGCAGAAGTCATTTTGGAGTGAATTGTCATGAACGCTTTGTCGAATGCTGCGAAACTGCGCGAGGCCTTTGCCAGATGGAACGAATCCAAGGGTTCGAACCTGAGAATGTGGGACGACTACACGACCGACGATATCTGCATTCGGTCCCTTGGCGACGGGAAAAACGGGCTGGACTTCAGTTGCGCCCGTAAGGGGCAGGATCAGATGCATCAATATCTGAAGGAATTGACGGATACCTTCGAAATGGTCCACTGGACGTTGAAGGACACCATAGCCCAGGACGACCGGGTCGTCGGGGTGGGCGTCACGGCCTGGACACACAAAGCCAGCGGCCAGACGGTCGAAACGCCGGTCGTTGTCATTTGCAGGTTCTGCGGCGACCGGGTCTGCGAATATCAGGAATTCTACGACACGGCTGCCCTTGCTACCGTGACCGGATAATGAATGCCGCCGGCCGTCGACGCCGTCACGCGATAAGCTGGGTTCGAGTGTGACCGGTGATTGCCGCCGTGACGATCTCACCCTCGGTCCGGGGGGCCGAAAATGACACTTCGGTGAATTGCTCGGTCCGGCCCATATGCGGGTTTTCCATCAGGATGTGATGGGTCTTGCCGATTTGCCGTGACAGGTGCTTTGTGACCTGAGCGTCGCCTGCCGCGCGCAAGCGGGCGGCGCGATCCTTGATGACCGTTCCATTCACCTGCTGCGGTATGCGGGCCGCCGGTGTGCCTTCACGTTTGGAATAGGGGAAGACATGCAGCCAGGTCAGGTCGCAGTCGGTGATCAGCTTCAGCGAGTTTTCGAAATGCGATTCCGTCTCGGTCGGGAAGCCTGCGATGATATCCGCGCCAAAGGTCATGTCGGGGCGCAGTTTCCGCGCGACTTCGGAAAAGCGGATGGCGTCGTCGCGCAGATGGCGGCGTTTCATGCGCTTTAGAATCAGATCGTCGCCATGCTGAAGCGACAGGTGCAGGTGCGGCATCAGGCGCGGCTCGGTCGCGATGGCCTGCATCAGATTCTCGTCCACCTCGATCGAATCGATCGAACTGATCCGCAGGCGCGGCAAATCCGGCACCAGCTTGAGGATGCGCATCACAAGATCGCCCAGCTTGGGGCTTGCGGGCAGGTCGGCGCCCCAGGAGGTCAGATCGACCCCGGTCAGCACGACCTCGTTATAGCCCTTGTCGACAAGCCGCTTGATCTGATCCACCACCACACCGGCTGGCACGCTGCGCGAGTTTCCCCGGCCATAGGGAATGATGCAGAAGGTGCAGCGGTGGTCACAGCCGTTCTGAACCTGCACATAGGCACGCGAGCGGGTGCCGAACCCGTCAATCAGATGGCCGGCCGTTTCGGTGACCGACATGATGTCATCCACCTGCACCGCCTCTGTCTGACCGATGAAATCGGCGGCCATGCCCTTCCAGGTCTCGGGCTGCATCTTTTCGGTGTTGCCGATGACCGCATCAACCTCGTCCATCCGTGCAAAGGTATCGGGCTCGGTCTGGGCGGCACAGCCTGTGACGATCAGGCGGGCATTCGGATTCTCGCGCCGTAGCTTGCGGATTTCCTGCCGGGCCTTGCGCACGGCCTCAGCCGTCACTGCGCATGTGTTCACCACCACAGCGTCTGTCAGACCGGCCTGTTGCGACAGCTCTTTCATCGCCTCGGTTTCGTAGGCATTCAGGCGGCAGCCCAACGTGGTGAACTTGGGCGGGTTCATCCCAGCGACCTCAGAAAATCAGGCGTCAGAGTGCCAGAGAAAACGTGACATGTCGGGCCGGTCATCCAGACACCATCGTCGCGCCAGTCGACCCACAGCGTGCCACCATCCAAATCAACCTGCACCTTGCGCCCGGTCAGCCCCCGTCGCGCGGCGGCCACGGCTGTTGCACAGGAAGAAGACCCTGATGCCAGAGTGATGCCTACTCCGCGCTCCCATACGCGCATACGGATGTGATCCGGGCTAATGACCTGGGCCACCTGGACATTTGTGCGTTCGGGATAAAGCGGGTGGTATTCGTAACGCGCGCCGAACTCTGCCAACGGGATCGCTTCGGCGTTCTCAACGAAAAAAGTGCAATGCGGATTGCCCATTCCCGTTGCCGTCGGGGCGCCCTCGATTGGCAATTCCAGCGTGTCCATCTCTTCTGCCAGAGGAATTTCGTGCCAGTCCAGCTGCGGGTGCCCCATGTTGACCGAAGTAAGCCCATCGCCGGCATCCCGCGCATGAAGGGTTCCCCGTTCCGTGGTGAGTTTCAGGGCAGAGCGACCCGTCTCATCCATAAGCAACCGTGCAATACAGCGGGTGGCATTCCCGCATGCGGCAGAGGTTGATCCATCTGAATTGTAGAACACCAGATGCGCGTCGGCTTCACCGTTTTCGATAACGGCCAACTGATCGAATCCCACCCCAAATTGCCGATGCCCGATTCCCCGGGCCAGCGCCGGCGTGATCGGGGCATCCTGCGCGCGTGCGTCAACAATGACAAAGTCATTGCCCAGCCCGTGCATCTTTATGAAGGGCAATCCGGTGTCGAGTCTCTGTTGCATGGCGGGCATATAACGTCGGTCCGGACATGAATCCACCCTGTCGCGAAGATTCCTCAAAAAAGGGGTTGACCCTCCAGAGCCACCTGCCTAATTAGGCCGCCTATCGGGTTGCCGGAAACACGAGTTGTCACGGCGAAACGAGGCGCAAAAAAAGGGCTTGAACCCGGTCGGGGAATTGCCGTAAAGAGCGCCACGGATCAACAGATCCAACAAAAGAGTGGGCCGTTAGCTCAGTTGGTAGAGCAACTGACTTTTAATCAGTGGGTCGCAGGTTCGAATCCTGCACGGCTCACCACTTTTTTCAATAATAACAAGCATTTACACGGAACCGTGTGGCGCGCGCTTCGCGACGTGCGGCTTGCCGGAAGCAATACGGAAGCACTGTGACAAAGATTGAAGTGTGCCTATTGGATCACAATGGTATCGCGCAGCGGAAGCTTTTGGACACGGGTGTGAAATGCCCCGGACAAATTCAAGCGGGACTTGAGCAGGTCGGCCACCAAGCTGCCGTTCGCTGCGCACGCGAAAAACCCGCCGCATGCGCGAAGCTTTCCGCCGGGCGGGTGGACTGCGGACCTCCGCCGCATGTGCGTCCTGTGAATGCGACAACCGATAGAGCGGACGTTCAGAAGAAGATGCTAACACCCGACAATCCGCACTGGGCAAGTCGGCTCCGAGTTCATCAAGTTCGATGCTACGCTCAGTATCGACGAGTAGAATGCCGACCATGTGAAATTCTGACGAGAATTCACGGAAGACGCGTTCACGACCGGAAGCCGCAGTTCATGCGGACTGAAACATTCCGTGGCAATGGCGGGATCTGGACGTGCGCGCCGCAACTAACCGATGGCGGGTTGACGGACGGTTTCTGACAGTCGCTCGCCTGCGCCACACCACATATCTCAGAACACGAAACGTCCGCGTAAACTGATCAGGGTAATGCCGTCGCCCGAAGGGTCGAGCAGCGGGTTCTTGATGAACTGGATCGACGGGGTCAGTTCCAGACCAGGCGAGAGCGAAAACCGGTAGAACGCTTCTGCCGTGAACTGGGTCCCCTCGATATCTCGGGCGCCGGACCAGTCAAAGCCGACCGCGGCGAGATCGCCATTGGACGCGAAATACCCCAATCCGGTAGAGATGGAACGGTCGTAAAGGGCCGCTGTTCCGCGCGAACGCCCGGCCCGAAAGAACGGGTAAAATCCGTTCTGCAAAATCGCTGACAACGAAACAGTCGCTCCGTAGTCCTCAGCACGGCTGCCATCACTGGCGGCATCCGAATGCCATATCGTGACATGAGCATTGTTGTAGAAGGCTAGACCGACATCCGTCGTGTAGACCAAATCGAGGCTCTTGAAGAGATCTCCATCCACTACAACGTCAAAGTCCGGCGAGGTCGTCGGGTCGGCATTGGCATCTGCCACCGATCCGAAAACAAGGAAGTTGTCACCTAGTTGTGCGGCCCCGGCAACGCCAAGACCCTGACTGGGCGCGGCAATCGTCGGACTGGTGCTGAAGGCCGCATTTTGAAAGGCGGCGTACGGGCTGACGAGACCGTAGGAATCGAGATAGTCGGTGACGTCGATCAAGCCGAAGCGAACCGCCCAACGCTTGTCTTTAGCGGTGTGCGTCCAAAACAGATTGGTAAGAATCGTGCCAGCGTCGCTGAACACGGTGCCGGTCACCGACAGCGCCCCGGATGCTTCTCCGAGACCTTGCGGCGATACGCTTGTGTAGCTGCGGCGGTTCTCGACCTTGAATGTCAGCGACCCGTTGGAGGTTGCCTGCCAAGTGCCGTAAAGCCGTGCCAATCCGCCGACGGCCTTACCCGGTCCAAACGCCGCGTTGGTCGATTGGCCAAGCGAAAGATACTCGAAGTTGAACTTGATTCCCCGCGCTTCGAGCCTGTCCTTCCAGTCGAAATAACCGGGGACCAGGTTGCGTGGGAAATCGAAGCGATAGTTCGGATCGGGCGGCGCGTAGGAGAGCAGTAAATCGGACCGGACCGATGAAGGCCCGCCAAGCACCTCGGCACAGGTATACTCCGCTGCGCCGACGGAGATTAGCAGCGTCAGGCAGAAACGGACGGCACAGCCGCGGCCAGCGATCACCGCTGTCATGCGCGCGCCCCGACCCTGAAAAGCAGACGCAGCGCTCGCCGTGCGTTGTGCCATTTCCGATCCACCTTTCAATCCCCGTCGGTTGCAACCACTCAGAGCGCCTTTAGCGCCAAGATGTCCGCCCACTATAGGTGCCAAAGCAAAATCGATCAGACGCCGACATCTGCCCAGATTGTCACACCCCAAAATGTTGTTCGACTTGTTGCTCTATCATAGAGTCTAATCGAGTCGGCGGCGAGGAGAATCTAAGGTGAGAAGCTTTTTTTTATTAATTTCCATAATGTTGGCGGGAACGACTCAAGCGCAGTCGACATCCGATGTCCTGGTAACCAACGTCTCCGTTTTTGATGGACAGAACCCCGACCTGATCGAAAACGCGAATGTTCTAATAGAGGGCACCACAATCAAAAGCGTCTCGACCGACGAGATCGACCCAGGCGATGCGACGGTGATCGATGGCAAGGGTGGAACCCTGATGCCCGGCATGATCGACAATCACTGGCACGTTAGCTTTGCCGAAATTCCTGTCGATATCCTTGCAGCGGGCGATGTGTCGGAGGTTGCGCTGCGCGGTGCGATTGGGGCTGAGGCCACCGTGATGCGCGGTTTTACCACTGTGAGAGACATGGGCGGCAATCCCTTCGCAATCAAGAAGTTGGTGGATTCAGGCGAGCTTGTGGGCCCGCGAATTTATCCATCGGGCCCGCCGATCAGCCAGACCTCCGGTCATTTTGACTTCCGCAGCAAAAACGCTGTCCCTGCCAATCCGGCCGACCCTCTGGACTACTGGGAACGCAATGCGATCCTGATGACGGCAGACGGCGTGCCCGAGGTTACCAAGCGCGTGCGTGAGGCACTTCGGATGGGTGCCACGCAAATCAAATTGGCGGCAGGTGGCGGCACTTCGTCGAGTTTCGACCCTCTCGATGTGCAGCAGTACACGCTGGAAGAGATAAAAGCGGCCGTCGAGGTGGCCAGCACATGGAACACTTACGTCACGGTTCACGCCTACACGCCCACCGCCGTCAGAACAGCTGTAGAAGCCGGGGTCAAGGTCGTGGAGCACGGCCAGCTTCTGGACGATGAAACCATGGCACTTCTCGCCGAAAAGGACATCTGGCTCTCTCTGCAACCCTTTGTAATTGAGGATGACTCGGAATACGCGGCAAACCCGTTCGTGAAAGCCAAGCAAGAGATAATGGTTCAGGGAACCGCAAAAGCCTATGAATTGGCGAAAAAACACGACCTGAAGGTCGCCTTCGGGACCGATATACTGTTTTCGCCAGGTGGCGGTATCCAGCAGAACAAGATGGTGGCACTTCTAGGCTCGCATTTCGACTACACGCCATATGAAGCGCTTCGGATGGTGACCTACGACAATGCGCAGCTCCTGAAGCTCTCGGGACCGCGGGACCCGTATCCCGAGGAGAAAGGCATTATTGCCGAAGGCGCGTTGGCCGACCTGATCATCGTTGCCGGCAACCCGCTGGATGATTTGAGCCTGGTGGCAGACCCGGACCAGAACTTCGATCTGATCATGAAGGACGGTGTCATCCACAAGAACACGCTCGAGTGACGTCATCGGTCGAATGCTTGGCCCAAATGCCCATGCGCGTCGACCATCCCTGGTCGGCGCTCATTCTGAGCCCCACCTTTGGCGTTGCGCAACGATATCAGTTGTGGAGTGCTAAAGGTGGGTGATGTTGGCTCGCGGGTCGCGATCAGCGGTAGTAGACAAATGGGTGCATCACGATGAGCGAGACCCAGACAAGTATTGCCAGCGTGGTGTCAACAAACGCCAGTGCGATGGACACGATTGCAACCAATGTGCCCCTGATTGAAAGCAAGGTTGTTGCCATTCCCGGCTCCGGTGCGGGCGCGTCCGAGACGAGGAGGCTGCGGTCGCGCGCATGCATTGCCATCATCGCAATCGACAGCCATCCCATTCCGAGCGTGCCCGAGAACAATATCACCGACACCGGGCTATCGCCGTATGCGCTGATCAGCGAGGTGGTCCAGGGCGCGACGGAGATGAACAGGAGCAAGGCCAGATTGAGCAACAGGACCGTGATGTCGGCAAACCGGAGCTGCGCGACGATGTAATGGTGGTGGAGCCAAAGCGCACCGATGGCCAAGAAACTGATCAGCCAGCCGTACAGCTTCGGAAGGTCCGCAAGGATCAGTGTTCCAACAGATTTCTCCGTGCCGGTCGGAAGATCCAGATCCAGGACAAGAAGAGTTATAGCAATCGCAAATACACCGTCAGACAGGGCTGCTAATCGAGCGACGTCGAACTTGTGCATTGGGCGAACTCCTCCGAGCACACGCTACTTTGTCAGGCTCGCAGGGTAAACCTTGATGGCGCCTCGTCTCGTGTATTCATGTACCGCGGATTTGTCCGCAGAGTGTGTGTTCGATCATCTCCAGATTTTGCACGCGCGGCGAATGGCCGGTAAGCAGGCTGCGACTGCAGCAACGTTAAGGTGAGGCGAAGGTCGGGATTGGGCCGA